>NZ_QGSW01000181.1:0-1843 GCF_003176715.1 Micromonospora sp. S4605 | reverse complement strand
CCTTGGGGGCGGTTGCGGAGGGTGCGGAGGCGGTGGAGGGTGTCGGTGCCGCCGCGGCCGAAGTGGTCGTGCAGGGCGCGGTAGTGGGCGTACAGCTCGTCGTAGACCGCGGCGCGGGCCGGATCGGGATGCCAGGTCTCCCGGCGGGGGGCGCCCATCGCCGCCGAGGCGGCCGGCACGTCGGGGTACGCCCCGGCGGCCACCGCCGCGTGGATCGCCGCACCCAGCGCCGCCGGGTGCGCCGAGTCGACCACGTGCAGCGGCCGGCGCAGCACGTCGGCGTAGATCCGCAGCAGCAGCCGGTTGCCGGTCAGCCCGCCGGCCACGGTCAGCTCGTCCACCCGCACCCCGGCGTCCTCGAACGCGGCGACCACGGTCCGCGCTCCGAACGCTGTCGACTCCAGCAGCGCCCGCCAGATCTCCTCCGGGCGGGTGGCCAGGGTCAGCCCGACCAGCACCCCGCTCAGCTCGTGGTCCATCAGCACCGAGCGGTTGCCGCTGTGCCAGTCCAGCGCGAGCAGGCCGTGCCCGCCGACCGGCTGCCCGGCGGCGAGTGAGTCGAGCAGCTGGTACGGGGTCACCCCCTGTTCGCGGGCCCGCTCGGCGTACGACGCCGGCAGCGCGTTGGCCACGTACCAGGCGAAGATGTCGCCGACCCCACTCTGCCCGGCCTCGTAGCCCCACGCGCCGGCGGTGACGCCACCGTCGACCACCCCGCACACCCCGGGCACCTCGTGGCAGGCGTCCGCGTTCATGATCAGGCAGGTGGAGGTGCCGAGCACCGCGAGCATCCGGCCCGGCTCGACCGAGCGGGCCGCCGCGGCGGTGACGTGCGCGTCGATGGTGCCGACGGCCACCGCGACGCCGACCGGCAGGCCGGTCCAGCCGGCCGCCTCCCGGGTGAGCCCGCCGGCCCGGGCGCCCAGCGGCGCGAGCGGACCGTCGACGCGGGGCAGCAGCCCGTCCAGCCGCGGGTGCAGGGCACGCAGGAACTCCGCCGACGGGTAACGGCCGTCCTGGCGCAGCGCCTTGTAACCGGCGGCCGAGGCGTTGCGGGTCTCCCGGCCGCAGAGCTGCCAGACGATCCAGTCGGCCGCCTCGACCCAGCGCTCCGCCAGGTCGAAGACCTCCGGGTCCTCCTCCAGCAGCTCCAGCGCCTTGGCCAGCTGCCACTCCGCCGAGACCCGGCCGCCGTAGCGGGCCAGCCAGCGCTCGCCCCGCTCAGCGGCCACGGCGTTGATCCGGTCGGCCTGCCGCTGGGCCGCGTGGTGCTTCCACAGCTTCGGGTACGCGTGTGGCCGGTCGGCCAGCCCCGGCAGCTCGCAGAGCGGGGTGCCGTCGGCGCGGGCCGGCAGCACTGTGCTGGCGGTCGCGTCGACGCCGATGCCGAGCACGTCCTCGGGGCGTACGCCGGCGGCGCGCAGCGCGGCGGGCACCGCGACGCGCAGCACCTCGCGGTAGTCGTCGGGGTGTTGCAACGCCCAGTCCGGCGGCAGCGGCGGGCCGCCGGGGAGGCGCTCGGTGATCACTGCGTGCCGGTACGGGTGCACAGCCTCGCCGAGTTCGGCGCCGTCGGCGACGTCCACCACCAGGGCGCGGCCGGAGAGGGTGCCGAAGTCGACCCCGACCACGTACCGGGGCCGCCCGGGTTGCGCCACTGCTCCTCCTTCCCGCCGCGACCGGGCGGCGCGGGAGCGGCCGGGCGCCGGCGGGAGGCAACGGTAACAACATCGCCGGGTGAACGGCACGCCGCCGGTGGGCGGCGCGGACCGGAGCCGACCGCCCGCCCGGGGGCGGACGGAAGGCGGGCGGGCGGAGGCCGGGCGGAGGGTCGAGGCGGGCC
>NZ_QGSW01000061.1:0-1844 GCF_003176715.1 Micromonospora sp. S4605 | reverse complement strand
GTCCCCGCCCGGCCCGCCGCTCGACGAGGCGCCGGTGTCCGTGCCCGACGTTCCGCCGCCGGTGCCGCCGCTGCGCGTGGGCTCGGGCGGCAGGTCGGCGGCGACCCAGGACGGCGTGCCCGCGGAGTAGGCGATCGGGCGGTCCAGCGGCACCGGCGCGGCGGTGCGGAACGTGCCGTCCCGGATCACCTCGGTCAGCTCGACCGGACCGATGGTCACCGCCAGGTCGCCGCCGTCGCGGCGGACGTCCACCACCCGGCCGACGGCCCGCGAGGTCAGGAACATGACCTTGCCCGGGGCGAGGTCGGCGGCCCGCTCCGCGTCCGGGTCGATCCGCCAGGTCAGCCCGTCGTCGGTCACCGACCGCACGGCGGCGCCACCGCCGCCGACCAGGACCACGTCCGGCTGGTACGTCACGTCGGGGTGCGGCTGCGGCGCGAGCCCGTACCGGACGGCGTCGGCGTGGTACGGGTCGGCCGGCCCGCCGCCCGGCGGCCGGTCACCCGAGCAGGCCGCGGCCGAGGCCAGTACGGCCAGCGCCGTCACCACGACCAGCCAGCGGGCGCCGGCGCTGCGGTTCGTCCTCATCGCCGCCGCACCCCGCTCAGAGCCGGCCGGCCACGGTACGCGCCACCTTCTCCAACGGCGCGCGATTCTCCGCCGGATCGTTGAGCCGGACCAGGCGCACCGACACCCAGACCCCCGAGCCGTTGACGAAGACCGCCTCGTGGCTCGCGTACGCCTCGTCGCCGACCCCGCCCAGCGGGCGCAGCTCGTGGCCGAGGTCCCGCTCGATGTCCAGGAACTTCTTCGCCCCGTCGCCGACGAAGACCTCGACCTGGGCGGTCGGCCCACTGACCGGCCCGACGTAGGTGCAGGTCTCACGCACCGGCTGGCCGTCCTCCAGCTTGGTGCCGGCGAGCTGTTCGGCCTCCTGCTTGGACACCAGCGCGCACGGGTCCACCGCGGCCGCCGTGGGCGTCGGGGACGGCTCGGCGGCCGTGCTCTCGGCGGTGGCCACCACCTCCGGCGGCACCGCGTCGCCAGCCGCCGGCGGTGTCTCCTCCGCGCCGCCGCAGCCGGCGACCGCCCCGGTCAGGCCGAGCAGCCCGGCCAGCAGCAGCCCGGACCACCGGGATCGACGAATCTGCTTCACCTCGACATCCCTTCTGTATGGACGAACGGCCGGGTTCCGCGCACCATGGGCCCGCGGCCCGGTCACGACGGGTCCGCCCCGGCCGCTGGCGCCGGGCACTCCGGCGCGACGATCCACTCGGCCGGCCCGAGCCGGTCCACCCGCCAGCCGGCGGCGGCCGCCACCGCCGCCACCGTCTCCGCGTCGGGTCCCTCGACCAGTGCCAGCACCACGTCGTCGGCGGGGATCCGCAGCGCGCCCCGCAGCCGGGTGGTGCCGGTGGTCAACCCGCCGACGGGCTCGTCGGCGCGCTCCTCCGGACCCCGGTCGTAGCGTTCGAGGACGAACAGTCGAGCGGCCATGCGTCGACGCTAGGTCCGCGTGGCGCCCGGGTAATCGGGTGTTTCCCTATCCTTCGACGTCGGCGCGGGCCATCACCGCGCCCAGCTCGGCCCGGCTGGCGACGCCCAGCTTGCGGTAGACCCGGGCGAGGTTCGCCTCGACCGTCTTCGGGCTGATGAACAGCGTGTCGGCGATGACCCGGTTGGTGCGCCCGGCGGCGGCGAGCCGGGCCACCTCCAGCTCGGTGCCGGTCAGCTGGCGCGGCGCCGGCGGGCGGCCGCCGGTGCGGTCCGCCTCGGCGCGGGCCCGGGCCGCCAGCGCCGCCGCGCCCAGCGCGTCGAACTCGCCGGCGGCGGCGGTCAACGCC
>NZ_QGSW01000123.1:0-1848 GCF_003176715.1 Micromonospora sp. S4605 | reverse complement strand
ATGCTCGGCCTCACCCGCCTGCGCCTGCAAGACGCAACCCACCGTGACGAACAAGGCGCCCACCACGACACCTGACCTCTGCAAGATCAGCCGTACTCACCTCTGCACTCCAACGAGTACCCCGACACCTCCCCACCACCGGCGTTGAATCGGGCGGTGAACTGCTTGCCGTTGTCCGTGAGCACCTCCTCGGGCACCCCGAACCGCTGCAAAGCCTCGACGAACGCAAGGCAAACCGCCCGGCCGGTGGCCCGAGGAACGACGGCGGCGATCACGCAGAACCGGGAGTGATCGTCCACGCCGGTGACTACCTTGGCCTCCCGGCCGTTGGCGAGCATGACACCACCCACGATGTCCAACTGCCACAGCTCCATCGGCCGGCCACGTTCCCACCGCCGGTAGTCCTCCCGACGGCGCCGCCGAGGTGTCGGGTCGATCAGCCCGTGCCGGACCAGCACCCGGTAGATGGTGCTCAACGACGGCACAGGGCCGGGGCAACCACGGCGGCCCAGCTCGTAGTGCAGCCGCCGCTGACCCCACCGAGGATGGTTGCGGCGCAGCTCGCAGATCGCCGACTCAACCTCAGCCGGCGTCTGGGCCGGGTGTCCCTGGGGCCGGTGCGAGCGGTCCCGCAATCCGTCCAAGCCCTCTTCGGCATACCAGCGCAGCCACCGGTGCACCGCCTGCCGGGAGACGCCGAACCGGTCGGCCACCTCCGTCACCGCAAGCCCGGCCTGAACCTCCAACACGGCCCGATACCGCTGTTCGGTCACGCTCATCTCCACCAGCACTCGGCGGAGTGTCACGCATCAATTGAAGCCAACGTGTAACGCATCAACCGGAGTCGGACAAATTGTCACCAGAATCCCCGTTCAAAGTTTCTGTACGTCTTCAAGGCGGCCCCGAACGGGCCGCACGCGCCGCCGCCTGGGCGCGCGGACGTACCAGACGACGCGGTGGCGCGCGATTTCGCGGAAGAAAGCCGCGGCTTGGGATCCGCTTTGGCTCATGGGTTTGGTGACGGTAGCAGGGAATTTGGTTTATGGTATGAGGTGGCGGACCTGTGGAGTGCGTTGTCGATGTTCTTTCGCAGGAGTGCCGTCTCCTCGTCGTGGTCGCATAGCAGCAGCACCGTGAATGGAACGGCCTTGCCATGTGGTTGGCCGAGCGGGCTCGCCCAGTGGTGTACGGCCTCCGACAGGATCCGGAAGGGTGTGCTGATCCTCGACGCTGCTCGACAGCAGCCGGGGCGCGTTCTCGATGACGATCAGGTAGCCGTCCGCGGGCAACCAGCTCAGATCCCGGAGACAGTCGGACAACGCGTCCCAGTTCCAACCGAAGTAGCCGGGAAAGAGCAGCGCGTCGGAGAACTCGTAGAAGACGTGGCCGGCATCGGTCATCTTGCCGGCCGGGAACCTCGCGGCCCGGATGCCCCCTACCCGCCTGGCTCCACAGCTGCAACCACCACGGCAGCCACACCTCACTCGGCGGCAAACCACCCATCACCCGCGTCAACAACGCTGCTGGGCATTACATCTAGAGCATCGACGGCGAGGTAGCCAGACAAACGGCCGAATCAGTCCTGGGGACGAAAATATCTGGCGACCATGGGCGGGTGGAGCAGAGGTCGGAGGCGAGGCTGGAGAGCATCCTTCGAGGCGAGGAGGACTCGCGGCAGGCCAACTTTTTGGAGTTGTTCTTCGATCTCGTGCTGGTATTCGCCCACGGCCCCGGCGTTGTTCGGGTGTGTCCGGTTTGATCATGGTTTGTTAGATGCCGTAGGTGGCGAAGACGTCGCGGCGGTCGTGTAGGTCGCGGCGAGCGTGAGCGATGTTCGCGCGTCCGGCG
>NZ_QGSW01000416.1:0-1853 GCF_003176715.1 Micromonospora sp. S4605 | reverse complement strand
GCACAACGTCCGGGATGTGGCGGCTTCCCGCGCCCCGCGCCCGACGCAGCACGAGGTGCGGGACGTGGTGGTCTCCGACGCGCGGGAAGCCGCCACATCCCGGACGTTGTGCTGATCTTGACGGGCGGGTCCGCCGGCGACGGCGGACGGAGGGACGGGCGGCGCGCCGTCACCCGGGTTGACCGAGGCGGACCGGGGCGGTGGGTCGCCGACCCGGTAGGATCAGCCCGGGCCGTGACTGGCGCGTGGGGATGGAGCACCATCGGGAAGCGGTCCCGTCATGAGGACGCATGCCGAGCGCCTGGGCCTTCCGCACGTCACCTGGAGGTCGCATGTCGTCGCTGAACGCCGAATCCACCGCTTTCCGCAGCGCCCTCGAGGTGATCCGCGCGGTCGAACCGCGGGTCGCCGACGCCATCGGGGCGGAACTGGCCGACCAGCGCGAGTCGCTGAAGCTGATCGCGAGCGAGAACTACGCCTCCCCGGCCACGCTGCTGGCGATGGGCAACTGGTTCAGCGACAAGTACGCCGAGGGCACCGTGGGCCGCCGGTTCTACGCCGGCTGCCAGAACGTCGACACCGTGGAGGCGCTCGCCGCCGAGCACGCCCGGGAGCTGTTCGGCGCCGCGCACGCGTACGTGCAGCCGCACTCCGGCATCGACGCCAACCTGGTCGCGTTCTGGGCGATCCTGGCCGACCGGATCGAGTCCCCGGCGCTGCGGAAGGCGCAGGTCCGGCAGGTCAACGAGCTCACCGAGGCGGACTGGTTCACGCTCCGCCGCGAGCTGGGCAACCAGCGGATGCTGGGCATGTCGCTGGACGCCGGTGGGCACCTCACCCACGGCTTCCGGCCGAACATCTCCGGCAAGATGTTCGACCAGCGCAGCTACGGCACCGACCCGGCCACCGGCCTGATCGACTACGACCAGGTCGCCGCGGCGGCCCGGGAGTTCAAGCCGCTGATCCTGGTGGCCGGCTACTCGGCGTACCCCCGCAAGGTGAACTTCCGGATCATGCGGGAGATCGCCGACTCGGTCGGCGCCACCTTCATGGTCGACATGGCCCACTTCGCCGGCCTGGTCGCCGGCAAGGTGTTCACCGGCGACTTCGACCCGGTGCCGCACGCGCACATCGTCACCACCACCACGCACAAGTCGCTGCGCGGCCCGCGCGGCGGCCTGGTGCTCTGCCAGCCGGAGCTGGCCGACCAGGTCGACCGGGGTTGCCCGATGGTGCTCGGCGGCCCGCTGCCGCACGTGATGGCCGCCAAGGCCGTCGCCCTGGCCGAGGCGCGCCGCCCCGACTTCGCCGACTACGCCCAGCGCATCGTGGCCAACGCGCAGGCCCTCGCCGAGGGGCTGCTGCGCCGGGGCGGCAAGCTGGTCACCGGCGGCACCGACAACCACCTGGTGCTGATCGACGTCACCGGCTACGGGCTGACCGGCCGGCAGGCCGAGCAGGCGCTGCTCGACTCGGGGATCGTGACCAACCGCAACTCGGTGCCGCAGGACCCGAACGGCGCCTGGTACACCTCCGGCATCCGGATCGGCACCCCGGCGCTCACCACCCGGGGGCTGGGCACCGCCGAGATGGACCAGACCGCCGAGCTGATCCACACCGTGCTCAGCCAGACCACGCCGGGCAGCAACGCCGACGGCACCCCGTCGAAGGCCAAGTACCTGCTCGACCAGGCCGTCGCCGACAAGGTCAGCCGCCAGGCCGCGGAACTGCTCACCGGCTTCCCCCTCTACCCCACCGTCGACCTCACCTGACCCCACCCACCCTTCAGCCCCCGGCCCGGCCCGGCCCGGCGGTTGATCAAGGGGTTTGTGTCAGGAACGCGCGTGTTCCGC
>NZ_QGSW01000289.1:0-1865 GCF_003176715.1 Micromonospora sp. S4605 | reverse complement strand
GACCAGGGTGGGCGGGAGCATGGTCAGCTCGCCCGCCTCGGCCCGGGCGCGGGCGTCCGCCGGGCGGGCCCAGAGCGTCCGGTCGGCCTCACCGGAGACGTCCCGGGTCCGCTGCCCCTCGGGCAGCAGCGCCACGAAGAAGTACGTGTCGAAGCGGCGCGGCTCGAACTCCGGGGTGATCCACCGGCTCCACGGCAGCAGCAGGTCCGCGCGGAGCGTCAGCCGACGCTCGGCGAGCAGGTCGGCGAAGCCGACCCGGCGCTGCTCCAGGGCGACCCGGGCGGCCTCCCAGTCGTCGCCGCTGACGTCCCCCACCACTGTCGCCGGGTCGGGGCCGGCGAGCAGCACCCCGGCCTCCTCGAAGACCTCCCGTGCGGCGGCGCAGACCACCGCCTGGGCGGCCGCGGGGGCCAGCCCGAGCCGCTCGCCCCACCGGGCCGGGTCCGGACCGGCCCAGCCCGGGTGCGCCTGCGAGTCGGACGGGTCGACGCCGCCGCCCGGGAAGGCGTACATGCCGCCGAAGGCCATCGCGGCGACCCGGCGGATCAGGTAGACCTCGAACCCGGCGTCGGCTGGGCGGAGCAGCAGCACGGTGGCCGCCACCCGGGGCACCGCGGGGATGCCACCCTCGGCGCGGAACCGGCGGGCGTGCTCCACCAGCGCCGGCGGGGCGGCGAAGCCGTCGCTGTCGATCGTCATGCGGCGAGCCTAGTTCCCACCTGCCGGATCGCCCGCGCCCCGTCCGGTTGATCGTCGCTACGGTTGCCGGCATGACTCGTTGGGGCATCCTGGCCACCGGCCACATCGCCGGCCGCTTCGCCGAAGACCTCCGGCTGGTGCCGGGCGCGGAACTGGTCGCGGTCGGCTCGCGTACCGCCGAGAGCGCGCAGCGGTTCGCCCGCCGGCACGGCGTGCCGCGGGCGTACGGCTCCTGGCAGGACCTGGCCGCGGACGCCGACCTGGACGTGGTGTACGTGGCCACCCCGCACGCCGCGCACCACCAGGCGGCGCTGACCTGCCTCGCCGCCGGCCGGGCGGTGCTGCTGGAGAAGCCGTTCACCCTCGACCTGGCCACCAGCACCGAGCTGGTCGACACCGCGCGGGCCGCCGGGGTCTTCCTGATGGAGGCCATGTGGATGCGGACCAACCCGATCCTCCGCCGGGTGTGCGAGCTGGTCGCCGACGGCGCGATCGGCCCGGTGACCAGCGTGCAGGCCGACTTCGGGGCGGCCGGGCCGTTCCCGCCCGAGCACCGGATGCGGGCCCGCACCCTGGGCGGCGGCGCGCTGCTGGATCTCGGCGTCTACCCGGTGAGCCTGGCCCACCTGCTGCTCGGTGTGCCGCAGCACGTACGGGCCTGGGCCAAGATCAGCCCGGAGGGGGTGGACGAGAACACCGGCATCGTGCTCGGCTACGACTCGGGCGCGGTCGCCACGCTGAGCTGCGGCATCGTCGGGGTCACCCCGCTGACCGCGGCGATCACCGGCACCACCGGGCGGATCGACCTGCCCGAGCCGTTCTACCGGCCCGGGCGGGTGACCCTGCACCGGGCCGGCGCCGAACCGGAGACGATCGACGCGGAACTGGTGGGCGGCGGCTACCAGCACGAAGCGATCGAGGTGCAGCGCTGCCTGGCCGAGGGCCTGCTGGAGAGCCCGCTGGTGCCGCACTCGGCCACGCTGGAGGTGATGGCCCTGCTGGACACCATCCGCGCCCAGATCGGCGTCGACTACGCCTGAGAAAGTGTTGGGTAACCGGGTGGCTACTTCTGGTTGAGTTCGTCGTCGAGGCGTCGGGCTGCCTCGGTCTCGATCGGGCCTTGCGGCTCGACGTCCTCACCGGCTAGGCGCGCGGCCATCAACCGG
>NZ_QGSW01000476.1:0-1867 GCF_003176715.1 Micromonospora sp. S4605 | reverse complement strand
GTGCGGGTGGCCCAGCGTCTCCTGGCCATGGCTGCCGCCATCTGGCACAACAACAAGACCGGCGCACCCGTCACCCGGTCACTGATCGCCTACGACCACTGACCGGGATTCGGAACTACTCGTCTAGTTGTCGCGAGCCACAGGAGCCCGCAAAGGGCCGCTGACCTGCGGAGGAGTGGGCCGCCAGGGACTCGAACCCTGAACCTATGGATTAAAAGTCCACAGCTCTGCCATTGAGCTAGCGGCCCGCGCGCTCAGGTTACCGGACTTCCTGTCGATGCGACTCTCGCCCGTCGCGCCGCCCCCGGGCCGCGGCAGACGCCGGCAGCAGGTCACAGGTAACGGGACGTCGTGCCCACGTCGGGCTGCGACGGGCATGGGGGAGGGACCGGCGGGGAACCGTACCGGCATGAGGATGAGCAGCACCCCGGCCGTGGCGGCCTCCGGCGAGGAGGTCGGCCCGGACGGCGTACGGGAGCCGGGCGGCGAGGTGCACGCGTGGCTGCCGGGGCAGAACCAGACCGTCTGCGGGCTGCCGTTGAGCCGTACCCGGCTGCGCCGCTTCCCGCACGTGCGGTTCGACTACTCCGGCACCGACCAGCTCACCGGGGCCGACCCGGTCGGCTGGATCTGCCCGCGCTGCCTGGCCGCCACCGCCGGCCGCCGCCGGGACGAGAAGCACGCCTGGGTCCGCCACGCCCCCCGCCCGTGACGACCGCTCCGCCCAGTCCGGCAGCCCGGCGCGAGGTCCCCGGGACCGTCGCGGCGTGTGGCCCCGGGTCGGACGGGCCGGCAGCGCGGGCGACGCAGGCCGGGCCGACGGCGAAGACGGGCGGTTGATGGGCGGCTGACCGGGTACGGGTCGGGCATGCGGATCGTGGTGGTGGGGGCGACCGGCAACGCCGGCACCGCCCTGTTGCGCCGGCTGCGCCGGGAGCGTGGCGTGGAACTGGCCGGGGTGGTCCGCCGGCTGCCCGGGCCGGACGCCGGTGAGCCGTACGACCAGGTGGAGTGGCACTCCTGCGACATCGGTCAGCCGGGCGCCATCGGTCAGCTCGGCGAGATCTTCACCGGGGCGGACGCGGTGGTGCACCTGGCCTGGCAGATCCAGCCCAGCCACGACCAGCGGGTGCTGCGCCGGACCAACGTCGAGGGCAGCCGGGCGGTGCTCGACGCGGTGGCCCGGGCCAAGGTCCCGGCCCTGGTGTACGCCTCGTCGGTCGGCGTCTACGCGCCCGGCCCGAAGGACCACCCGGTGAGCGAGCGCTGGCCGGCGACCGGGGTGCCCGGGTCGTCGTACAGCCGGCACAAGGCCGAGGTCGAGGCGTTGCTCGACCAGTTGGAGCGGGAGCACCCGGCGGTGCGGGTGGTGCGGATGCGACCCGGGTTGAACTTCCAGCGGGAGGCCGCCACCGAGATCAGCCGCTACTTCCTCGGCCCGTTCGCGCCGGTCCGGCTGCTGAAGTACGGCCGGATCCCGCTGGTGCCGACGCACCGCCGGCTGCGGATGCAGGCGGTGCACACCGACGACGTCGCCGACGCGTACGCCCGGGCAGTGCTGGGTGATGCGCGCGGACCCTTCAACCTGGCCGCGGACCCGGTGTTGACCCCGGAGCTGGTGGCCCGGCACTTCCACGGCTGGACGGTGCCGGTGGCCGCCCCGGTGCTGCGCGTCGCCGCCGCGCTGACCTGGCGGGCGCGGCTGCAACCGATCGACGCCGGCTGGGTGGAGCTGGCGTTGAACGCGCCGCTGATGTCCAGCGAGCGGGCCGAGCGGGAACTGGGCTGGGAGCCCCGCACCGACGCGCTCGCCGCCCTGAAGGAACTCTTCGCCGGCATGGCCACCCGCGCCCACACCCCCAGCCGG
>NZ_QGSW01000475.1:0-1888 GCF_003176715.1 Micromonospora sp. S4605 | reverse complement strand
GAAAGCCTTCCAGTCGTGTTACCACACTTTCGACCCCGTACACCGGATCCCGGCCAACCGCAGGCCCGTAACCAGCACAAACCCGAGACGGACCGAGCTCATGTGTCTACGAACTGCGGAACCCGGGTTAGAGGGCGATGAGGCCGACCCGCCTCAACCTCAGAGGTTCTGGACTGGCGGGCGGCCCGGCGCTAGGCCCGGTTGTGCCCGATCTGTTCCCGCGATTTGTGGGTTTGGCGGTGCGTCGCAGGTCAACACGCTGGTCTGCTGCCGTTCACACAGTTCCGCTGGAAAGTAAGAACTCAGCCTCTCCCCTCAAGCGGTCCCAGGTGCACGACTTTTGACCTGTTCAAGCGCCTTCCGCCGGTTTGACATCATCTCCCGTTACTCGCTCGGCTATGCCACATCTGCGTGGAGGTATCCAGCGTTCCGGCGGTCAGAGGCTTACGACCCCTTCCTCCCGAACGGGGCCGCCGTGCACCCTCTGCTGTGATCGGTCGTCATCACGTGCATATCAGCCCGACTCCGACCCCGCCCGCTGTCGGGACTTGTCGACGGCAGTCGGCGCGCTCGCTGGCTCCTTGCTGCTTCCCGGAAATGGTTCACCTGACCCACCGGGCGCCGTCAAGGACTCCTCATCGGTGGACCCGGATGATGAAGCAACGATTCCCGAAATGATCAAAGCGATTGAAAGGCCGATCCACACCGCCATCACGATCTTGTTGCCGAGCGATCCGAGCTTGACCGCCAAACAAACCCAAGTCAGCAGAAGTACAACGCCGCACCCCAACAGACCCTGGCCCGGGGAGTCGGGCTTCTTCTCTGCCTCCCCTGAAGCAAGCCGCTTCGCTTCAACAGCTCTCAGCGCAGCCGCCAACTGCGTCAGCACGAGAGCCCGCTCCGTAGAGTCTCCATACTCGGCGCCACGCAACACGGCAGCGCGCGTTGCATCAAACCGCTGCAAAAATGTGCGAGCAATGATGTTCTCGGGTGACATCGCACCCACGAGCGTGTACTTAAACAGGCAGATGTCCATGTCATTGGCGTACTCGACGGCGGGTGAGGAGAAGCCGGCGCCGGAGAAGACGAACAGGGCTTTCTCGACGTTGCGTCCCCGAGCGCCGACCAGGCGCTGCAAAACCGGCCGGCCAACCTGGACCGCTTCGAACTTCACCTGGGCGAGCGCTCCGCGTGACCAGACGTCTACGCCTGAGTCCGCACCGCCCTCGGTAACCCTCGCATCACCAAACCCCCAATACCGCATCCACTCCGCGGCGTTCAACTCAGCCTTCTGCCAACTGTCGATTGCCCGCGGCAGCGGTTCTGTCAAGGGTTCCTCCTCAGGGATGACCGTGAAGGCCGCGAGCGGCCCGCGCCAAAGAGCGAACGACTACATCCGCTCTGGCAGTAGCCGGCAGGGTAACGGACTCCACCACGACGGATCACAGTGCTGGTGATCATGCATCGCCCGCCCAACCGGCCGCCGCACCTGCGGGGGCAACAGCCCGCCTACGTTCGCGAGCGCCCGTAGTTGTGCACCCGCGATCGTCCGCGAACCCGGATGAAGACCCGTGATCGTCATCCCGGCCGCTGAGCCACTGTTTGGTTCCAGCGCTCGACACGTGCCCCTGTCAGCGATCGGCGCTCCCGCTTGGGTCGAACGTCGAGCGGCTGATCCGCCGCGACGGACGGCCCTACGTAGCTGCCTCCCTTTGGGGGCCGAAGAGTCGATCAGAGCGGCTCTCTGGAGCGTGCGCCCTTCCCTCAATCGGCCGGCCTCGTCCAACCGCACGGGCCGGGCGACTTGATCGTGCCCACCGGTCACGCGTGGATGTCGATCGACCAAACCGATGCCCACCCACCCACATGAACGGGAGCACCACCACCG
>NZ_QGSW01000473.1:0-1895 GCF_003176715.1 Micromonospora sp. S4605 | reverse complement strand
ATGTATAAGAGACAGTGGCGGCGGTCGTATCGGCCCGTGCCGCCAACCTCATGATCAAGGTGGTGGGTCGTGGGGTCAGCGGGTCAGGAGCTGGTGGGCGGCGCGGAGTTTGGCCCAGGACCTCGGTTCGGTGGGCGGGGTCGACTTGCGGGCGGTGGTCGGCACGTCCGGGCGGCCGGGGGTGAACAGCCAGGCGTCGAGGAGGTCGTCGAGGTCCAGGCCGGAGATCCGCTCGGCGAGGGCCTGGAACTGCTCGATGCTCGCGTTGCCGTGCCGGTGCTCGGCGGTCCAGGCCGGCAGGATCGCGAAGAACGCGTCATCGCCGACGGCCAGCCGGAGCTGGTGCAGCGCCATCGCGCCCCGGTCGTAGACGGCGCCGTCGAAGATCCGGTTCGGGCCGGGTTCACCCGGCGGAACCTGCCAGAACTCGTCGTCCGCCGGGTAGCTGGCGTAGGTGAAGTCGAACAGTTCCTGCGCGGTGCCCTCGCCCTGCTCCTCGGACCAGAGCCACTCGGCGTAGGAGGCGAAGCCCTCGTTGAGCCAGATGTCGCTCCAGTCGCCCACCGAGACCGAGTCGCCGAACCACTGGTGGGCGTTCTCGTGCACCACCACGTAGGTGTTGGCGCCGCGGCGCCAGAAGCCCGGCCCGTACACCGAGCGGGTCTGCGTCTCCAGCGCGAAGCCGATGCCGTCGACCGGCCCGGCCACGCCGCCCTGCGCCTCGAACGGGTACGGGCCGAAGATCCCGCTGGCCCACTCGACGATCTCGGCGGTGCGCTCGATGCTGGCCCGCGCGGCCGGCCCCAGCTCACCCAGCGTGGTGCTGTACGCGTTCACCACCGGCTGGCCGTTCGGCGCGGTGTCGCTGACGATGTCGTACTGGCCGATGGCGAGGAAGGCCAGGTAGGTGGCGGTCGGCGAGGTGGTGCGCCAGCTCCACCGGGTGCGGTTGCCGGCCTCGGCGACCGGCGGCCGCGGCTGGACGCCGTTGCTGATCACCTCGACGCCGGTGGGCACCGAGACGGAGATGTCGTAGGTGGCCTTGTCCGTCGGGTGGTCGTTGCTGGGGAACCACCACCAGGCCGACTCCGGTTCGTTCACCGCCATCGCCCCGTCGTCGGTACGGGTCCAGCCGGTGTAGCCGCCGACCAGCGTCTCGGACGGCACGCCCGAGTAGCGCACCACCACGGTGAGCTGCTGACCGGCGGTCACCGTCCGGCGTGGGGTGACGACCAGCTCGTGCACGCCTTCCCGGGTGGCGGTGGCCGGCCAGCCGTTGACCCGTACCGAGTCGACGTCGAGCAGGAAGTCGAGGTTGAACCGGGACAGGTCCTGGGTGGCCCGGGCCAGGATGGTGGTGGTGCCGGTGAGCAGGTCGGTCTGCGGGTCGTAGCGCAGCCGGACGTCGTAGTGCTCGACGTCGTAGCCGCCGTTGCCGTAGTCGGGGAAGTAGCTGTCACCGAGCCCTGGACCGCCGGGTTGCGGCGCGGCGGTGGGCAGGACCGGCCGACCCCAGCCCGGTAGGGCGGCGTGGCCGGGGGTGCCGGCGACCAGGGTGCCGGCGGTGGTGACGGTCAGGGCGGCGATGGCCGCCGTGAGCGCTCGTCGCACGGGGTGGACTCCCTCCATCGGGGTGTTCGCACGGTCAACCTAATCGACACATGTGAACATGTCGCGCCCGTCGCGCCGCCACCGCACAGCAGCGCCGTTCCGCCCGGCGATGGTGGCGGTGGTTCCCCGGATGGAAATATTTCGATAGCATTACCGACTAGACGAGTAGTTCCGAATCCCGGTCAGTGGTCGTAGGCGATCAGTGACCGGGTGACGGGTGCGCCGGTCTTGTTGTTGTGCCAGATGGCGGCAGCCATGGCCAGGAGACGCTGGGCCACCCGCAC
>NZ_QGSW01000390.1:0-1899 GCF_003176715.1 Micromonospora sp. S4605 | reverse complement strand
TTCCCGGGCCGGGCGGGCCGGGACCCCACCGCGCGGGCCCTCACCCGCCCCGCCGGCGCCCGCCGGTGTCGGCGTCGTGCCCCACTCGCCCGGCGCGGGCACCCCCGGCGGGCGGATCGGCCGGCGTCCGCCGCCCGCCTCGGACTCGCCCGGCTCCTTGGCGCCCGGCCACGGCTTGGCCACCCGGGAGGCCAGCACGAACTCCTTGCGCAGCGGATGCCCCTCGAACTCCGGCGGCAGCAGCAGCGGCCGCAACCCGGGGTGGCCGGCGAAGTCGATGCCGAACATCTCGTGCGTCTCCCGCTCGTGCCAACCGGCGCCGGGGTAGACGTCGACCACCGAGGCGACCGTCGGCGCCTCGCGGGGCACCCGGGTGCGCAGCAGCAGCCCGTGCCGGTGGGTGGTGGACCAGAGGTGGGCCACCACCGCGAAGCCCTCGGCCAGCTCGTCGACCGCGGAGAGCCAGTCGAAGAAGTCGCAGGCCAGCGCGGCGTCGTCGCGGGCGGCGCGGACCGCCTCCGCCCAGCTCGCCAGCGGTACGTCGACGGTGGCGCGGGCGTGCGCCTGACCGCCGGAGACCGACGGGGTGACCTCGGCGGGCGCGAGCAGCGCCACCACCCGCTGGCCGACCTCTTCCGGAGTCATGCGGCTGATCCTATGGCCTGCTCGGCCGGACGCGCCGGGCCGAGCCGGCCCGCCCGACAGGCACGGGCGGTACGGCTGCTGGCCCCGACGGGGCGATCTGCCGGCTTTGCCCGGCGGCGGACCGGCCGGCGGGGAAAGATGAGGCTCGTGCGCGCTGTGACTGTGACCCCCGGTACCGCCGGCTCGCTGTCGCTCGTCGAGGACTACCCCGAGCCGGCGACCGACGAGGGCTCGATCCTGGTCGAGGCCCTGGCGGTCGGCATCTGCGGCACCGACTACGAGATCATCGCCGGGCACTACGGCGAGGCGCCACCCGGCTTCGACCGCCTGGTGCTCGGGCACGAGTCGCTCGGCCGGGTGCTGGAGGACCCGACCGGCACCCTCCAGCCGGGCGACCTGGTGGCCGGGATCGTCCGCCACCCGGACCCGGTGCCCTGCCCGAACTGCGCGGTCGGCGAGTGGGACATGTGTCGCAACGGGCAGTTCACCGAGCACGGCATCAAAGCGCTGCCGGGCTTCGCCCGGGACCGCTGGCGGGTCTCGCCCCGGTTCGCCGTCGGGCTGGACCCGGCGCTGGGCCGGGTGGGCACGCTGCTCGAACCGACCAGCGTGGTGGCCAAGGCCTGGGACCACATCGAACGGATCGGGCACCGCGCCGAATGGCAGCCGCAGAGCGTGCTGGTCACCGGGGCCGGGCCGATCGGCCTGCTCGCGGCGCTGCTGGCCACCCAGCGCGGGCTCGCCGTGCACGTGCTCGACCTGGCCACCGAGGGGCCGAAGCCGGCGCTGGTCGGCGCGCTCGGCGCGACGTACCACTCGACGAAGGTCGACCAACTCGGCTTCGAGCCGGACGTGGTGATCGAGTGCACCGGCGCGCCGAGCGTGGTGATCGACGTGATGTGCCAGGCCGCCCCGACCGGCGTGATCTGCCTGGCCGGCGTCTCCAGCGGCGGCCGGACCATCGACCTCGACGCCGGGGCGTTGAACCGCACCCTGGTGCTGGAGAACAACGTGGTCTTCGGCTCGGTGAACGCGAACCGCCGGCACTGGGACATGGCCGCCGAGGCGCTGGCCCGGGCCGACCAGTCCTGGCTGGAGTCGCTGATCACCCGGCGGGTGCCGGTGGAGAGCTACGCCGAGGCGTACACGCCGGGGCCGGACGACATCAAGGTGGTGCTGGACTTCGCCGCCTGACCAGGCCTGACCGGGCTCAGACGGGCCGGGCGGGCCTGGTCAGGCGGCGAAGTCCAGCAC
>NZ_QGSW01000060.1:0-1950 GCF_003176715.1 Micromonospora sp. S4605 | reverse complement strand
CCCCACCCCCTAACCCCGCCCATGATCAACGGGCCTGGAGCGGGTGGGGTTGAGGAGGGTCACCTGGGCGGTGGAGAGGTCGTAGAGGGCGCCGACGACGTTGACCCGGCCGGCGGCGACGGGGGCGGCCAGCAGGTCGTCGGCGCGCAGCGCGGCGACCGTGCGGAGCACGTGCCGGCGGATGGCCATGGGGTGCGCGCCCGGGTCGTCGACGCCCACCTCGTGCACCGCCGGGGCGATCTGGTCGACCAGGTGGGCCAGCGAGCCGGCCGGCCGCCGCCCGCCGCGCACCGCGTCCAGCGCCGAGGCGACCGCTCCGCACCGCTCGTGCCCGAGCACCATCACCAGCGGTACGCCCAGCTCGTCGACGACGTACTCGATCGAGCCCAGCACCGCCCGGTCCAGCACGTGCCCGCCGGTGCGGATCACGCAGATCGAGCCGAACGTCTGGTCGAAGATCGCCTCCAGCGGCACCCGCGAGTCGATGCAGCCCAGCACCACCGCGTACGGCTGCTGGTCGCCGGAGGCGCTGGCCGCGGCGGCGGTCACGTCGTGCCCGTGGATCGGCTGGCCGCTGACGAACCGCCGGTTGCCGGCCAGCAGCTCGGCCAGCGCGGCCCGCGGCGTACCGCCGGCCGGACGACCGTCCGGACCGGCACCACCGGCACCACCGGCACCACCGGCGCCACCGGCACCACCGGCACCGGTCGGGACTGCCCGCGGGGAGCGCATGTCCCCCAGCTTGCTCGGACCGACCGCCCGAGGCCGCCCGGTCGTGAATCTTTCTCTGAGTGCGGTTGGCGTGGTGTCATGACGGGTAGCCGGTGTTACCACCGGGTATCCCCGGTGTTGCGGATCCGTGCGGCCTGGGGAGGTGGCGATGCCGGAGCAGCTCGACCTACGTCTGCCCGACGACGTACGCCTGCACGTGGAGTGCACCGGGCCGGCCGACGCCGATGTCACCGTGGTGCTGCTGCACGGCTGGACGCTGGACGGGCGCAGCTGGCACCGGCAGCTCGCCGCGCTGCGCGACGGCACCGCCGGGTCGGTGCGGGTGGTCACCTACGACGCCCGCGGGCACGGCCGGTCCAGCTGCATGGCGCTGCCGACGGCCACCCTGGCCCAGCTCGGTGACGACCTGGCCGCGGTGCTGGACGAGGTGGCCCCGACCGGCCGGGTGGTGCTGGTCGGGCACTCGATGGGCGGCATGACGGTGATGGAGTACGCCCACCGGCACCCCGAGCACTTCGCCGCCCGCATCGCCGGGTTGGTGTTCGTCGCCACCACCGCCGAGGGGCACACGCACACCGTCTACGGCCTGTCGCCCCGGATCGCCCGGTTGATCCGGTTGGCCGAGACCACCGGGGCCGGCGTACTGGCCCGCTGCGGGTCCTGGCGGCCGCCACGGGCGTTGCTGCGCGCCCTGCGCCCCAGCATCCGCTGGATGCTCTTCGGTGACCGCTGCGACCCGTCCGACATCCGGCTGGTCACCTCGGCGGTGGCCCGGGCCTCGCTGCGCTCGATCGGCGGCTTCCGCGCCTCCATCGGGGCGCAGCACCGGCTGGAGACCCTCGCCGCGCTCGGCCGCCTGCCGGCCGCCGCGCTGGTCGGCGACCGGGACCGGCTCACCCCGCCGCCGTGCGCCGAATCGATCGCCGGGGCGCTGCCCGCCACCGAGCTGACCGTCTGTCCCGGCGCCGGCCACATGCTGATGATGGAACGGCCGCAGGAGGTCAACGCCGCCCTGCTCGGCGTGGTCCAGCAGGTCACGGCTCAGCCGGCGGCGCCGGTGGGGCCGGCCGGCTGAGCCCGGCCGGCGGATCGCCGGTCCGGCCGGGTGGGCGGACGGCCGACGGGTGCGCGGGCCGCCCGGTCCGGCCGGGTGGGCGGACGGCCGACGGGTGCGCGGGCCGCCCGGTCCGGCCGGGTCGGCGGGCGGTCGACGGGTCG
>NZ_QGSW01000124.1:0-36070 GCF_003176715.1 Micromonospora sp. S4605 | reverse complement strand
GGGCTGCTGCGGCCGGGGTCGTCAGGTCGGCCGGGGCGGCGGGCTCGGTGGCCTGGGCGCGGGCGAGCAGTTGCCGGCGGGCGGTGGTGTAGCTCTCGCCGGTCTTGGCCATCCGGCTGCGGACCCGGGCCTTGAAGGTGCGCTGATGCGTCATCACATGCTCCCTGTCAACGGCACGGCCGCAGGGACTCACGCTCCCGTCGACCGCGCCGGAGAAGGCATGTGGCACGGCATCCCGAGAACACCAGGTTCCCTTTGCCTCCGCGGGGCCGGCGGCGTGAGCACCGGTAAGGAGGTGGGGCGCGGGACGGCGCCGCCACCAGCATACGCGGGCGGATGGAGCTTCGGGAGGGACGCGCGGAAGGGGCGTGGTCAGGAGCCGTCCGGCTCGCCGCTCTGCTCCCAGATCGACTTCATCTCGTCGAACGCCTGCTCCATGAGCTGCACCATCGCCCGCCGGGCGCGTTCGCCGTCGTGCCGCTGGATCGCCGCGGCGACGTCGGCGTGCAGCTGGAGGGCCTCGTCGCTCGGGTGGTGCGGCATCAGGTGGTGCTTGTGCCGGCCGGTGAGCACCTCGGCGATCAGGTCCTGCAACCGGACGAACATCTCGTTACCGGACGCGACCAGCACCCGCCGGTGGAACTCGATGTCGAGGCTCAGGAAGCGCTCCTCGTCGCCGGCCTTGCCGGCGGCCCACATCTTCGCCGCGAGCCCGACCAGGTCGCTCGCCTCGTCGTGGTCGGCCCGGCTGGCGGCCAGCCAGGCGGCGTGCGGCTCGACAGCGGTACGCAGCTCGGTGATCGACCGGAGCTGGGTGATCCGCCCGGCCGAGGCGAGCCGCCAGCGGATCACCTGCGGGTCGAAGACGTTCCAGTCGTTCGCCGGCCGGATCATCACCCCGACCCGGCGGCGGGTCTCGATGAACCCGATGGAGGCGAGGACGCGCAGCACCTCGCGGATCACCGAGCGGGACACCGCGTACCGGTCGACCAGCTCGTCGATGTTGAGGACCGCCCCGGGGGCCGGGTCGCCGCCGCAGATGGCCGTGCCGAGGTGGTCGAGGACACGTGCGTGCAGCCCGGCCTCGGCAGGGGCGTTCTGGGCGGCTGCGCCCCCGGAGGAGTACCGTTCCACGCCACGGATCATATCAGTTAGATCAACCTCTTGAATAAGTCCGCTTTTTCGGCCTAGCATCCCGACGTTAAGCGGATGTAAACACCGAGGTAGCGCCCTAGCCAGGGCAGCGACCGGGGACAGAAGGAGAGACAAGCGTGCGACGTCGATCAATAATCGGCACTTCTCTGGCCGTGGTCGCCGCCATGGGCCTGTCCGCCTGCGGCGGCGGGGACGACGGCGGCAGCGGATCGAACACCCTCCGGGTGACGCTGGTCAACCACGTCTGGACGGAGAACATCAAGCAGGCCCTGCCGGAGTTCGAGAAGCAGACCGGCCTCAAGGTCGAGGTGACCCAGCTCGGCGAGGACCAGCTGTCGGACCAGTACAACGTCAAGCTGAACGCCGGGTCCACCGACCTGGACGTGATGATGTACCGGCCGCTGCAGGAGGGGAAGCTGTTCGCCAAGAACAAGTACCTCGCCGACCTGACCGACAAGGCCAAGTCGGACGGCGCCTTCGAGTTCAGCGACTTCCAGGCCGGCCCGGTGCAGGCCACCTCGTACGAGGACAAGCTGGTCGGCGTGCCGATCATCACCGAGCAGGAGGTCCTCTACTACCGCAAGGACCTGCTGGAGAAGTCCGGCTTCACCGCCCCGCCGAAGACCCTTGACGAGCTCAAGGCGCAGGCGGCCAAGGTCGAGGCCGACAACCCGGGTGTCGCCGGCTTCGTGGCCCGTACCGGCAAGTCCGCCGCGGTCACCCAGTTCTCCAGCTTCCTTTACAGCTTCGGCGGCGACTTCGTCGACGCCAGCGGCAAGGCGTCGGTCAACACCGAGCAGGCCAAGCAGGCGTACGCCTACTACGGCGGGCTGCTGCGCGACCACGGCCCGGAGAACATCAGCACCGACATGAGCTGGTCCGAGGCGATGGCGATCTTCACCCAGGGCAAGGCGGCCTTCTACACCGAGGCCAACTCGCTCTACAAGAACGCCACCGACCCGGCCAAGTCGAAGGTCTCCGACACCGTCGGCTTCGCCACCTTCCCGGCCGGCCCGGCCGGCTCGAAGCCGTACAACGTCCCGTCCTGGGCGCTCGGCATCAACGACGCGTCGAAGAACAAGGACAACGCCTGGAAGTTCATCCAGTGGGCGGCCGGCAAGGACCAGTCGCTGGCGCAGCAGAAGGCCGGCGTCCCCGGCGCCCGCGCCTCCGTCTGGGCGAACCCGGAGGGCACCTCGACCTACCCGAAGGACCTCGCCGAGGCCACCGCGGTCAGCACCACCAACGGCATCGGCCACGACCGTCCGCTGGTCGTGAAGGTCGCCGAGGCCCGGGAGATCGTCGGTCAGCCGATCGTCGACGCGATCACCGGCAAGGACGCGGCCGCCTCGGCGGACGCGGCGAACGAGAAGTTCCAGAAGTTCCTCGACGACGAGGCGAAGTAGTCCGACCGCGGGGTGGTGGGGCCGACCGGCTCCGCCACCCCGCGCCGGGACCCTGGCCCTGATCACCCGGAGACCCCATGTCAGTCGTCACCACCCCAGCCACCAGATCGCCCGCGGCCCCGTCCGGGCCGTCCGAATCGGCCTGGTCGCGCTGGGCCAACGCGCACCGCAAGTGGCTCTTCGCGGCACCCGCCATGGCGTTCGTCGCCGTGCTGATCGTCTTCCCGGTGGCGTGGACCGGGTACCTGAGCCTCACCGACGCCGAGGGTTCGGTCCGCGCCGAGAGCGAGTTCATCGGCTTCCAGAACTACCTGGACGTGCTCTCCGACACCGACCGGTTCTGGCCGGCGGTGTGGCGCACCGTCCTGTTCACCGGCGTCGTGCTCCTGGTCGAGGTCGTCCTCGGCATGGCGATCGCCCTGCTGCTGTGGCGGCCCTTCCGCGGTGAGAAGTGGGTCCGGGTCGCCATCCTGCTGCCGCTGGTGGCCACCCCGGTCGCGGTCGGCATGATGTGGCGACTGATCTTCGACCCCAACATCGGCATGGCCAACCAGCTGCTGAGCTGGGTGGGGATCGGCCCGCAGCCCTGGCTGTCCGGGCAGAGCTCGGCCCTGCCGACGACGATGTTCATCGACATCTGGCAGTGGACCCCGATGGTCGTGCTGATCCTGCTCGCCGGCCTGACCTCGCTGTCGGACGAGCCCCAGGAGGCGGCGCTGATCGACGGCGCCAGCACCTGGCAGCGGTTCCGGCACGTCACCCTGCCGCTGCTGATGCCGACCGTGATCGTCGCGGTCCTGCTGCGCGGCATCGACGCGCTGAAGACCTTCGACATCCTCTACGCGACCAAGGGTCGCGGCGGCGGGTCGTTCCACGAGGTGGAGACGCTCAACGTCTACGCCTACGGGCTGAGCTTCGACTACAACGACTACGGCGTCTCGTCGACCGTCCTGATCATCTTCTTCCTGATCATCATCGGGGTGATGTGGGCCCTGACCTACCGCAAGAAGGGGCTGGAGCGATGAAGCCGAGCAGGCCGTTCAAGGCGTTCCGGGCGGTGGCGCTGGTCGTCGTGGTGTTCTCGCTGATCGCCCCGCTGATCTGGATGATCCTCGCGTCGCTGAAGACCAACGTCGACATCTACGACACCGCGAAGGCGTTCTCCTTCTCGCCCACGCTGGACAACTACGGCACCGTGCTGGAGCAGGCGAACTACGTCCAGTTCATCGGCAACAGCCTCTGGGTGGCGTTCGCGGCCACCGTGCTGTCGCTGATCCTCGGTGTGCCCGCCGCGTACTCGATGAGCCGGTTCAACATGAAGAAGTCGGCGCTCGTCGTGCTGATGGCCCGGGTCATCCCCGGCGTCTCGCTGCTGGTGCCCTGGTACTACGTCTTCTCGAACCTGCAGATGGTCGGCGGCTACACCGTGCTGATCCTCAGCCACATGTTCGTGTCGCTGCCGCTGATCGTCTACATCATGATGGGCTACTTCGACGGCCTGCCCACCGAGCTCGAAGAGGCGGCCCTGGTCGACGGGCTGACCCACATCGGCGCGTTCCGGCGGATCACCCTGCCGCTGTCGGTGCCCGGTGTGGCCACCGCGGGCATCCTGTCGTTCATCTTCTCCTGGAACAACTTCATGTTCGCCCTGGTGCTCTCCGGCGCCGACACCAAGACGCTGCCGGTGGCGATCTTCGACTTCGTCGGCTACGCCAGCATCGACTGGGGCGGCCTGATGGCGGCGGCCACGGTGGTCACCGTGCCGATCATGGTGATCGCGCTGTTCGTGCAGAAGTACATCGTCTCCGGCCTCACCGCCGGCGCCACGAAGGGCTGAGGCCATGACGACGATCGCACGGGTGGAGACCTTCCTCGTCGCGCCCCGCTGGCTCTTCGTCCGGGTGGAGACCACCGACGGGATCGTCGGCTGGGGCGAGGCCACCTGCGAGGGCCGCTCGGAGACCGTCCGCACCGCCGTCGAACAGCTCAGCGAGCTGCTGATCGGCCAGGACGCGTTGCGCATCGAGGACCACTGGCAGGTGATGACCAAGGGCTCGTTCTACCGCGGCGGGCCGATCCTGGCCAGCGCGGTCGCCGGGCTCGACCAGGCGCTCTGGGACATCGCCGGGAAGCACTTCGGCGCGCCGGTGCACCAGCTGTTCGGCGGCCCGGTCCGGGACCGGATCCGGGTCTACGGCTGGGTCGGCGGCGACGAGCCCGCCGAGGTCCGCGACCAGATCAGCGCCGCCGTCGAGAGCGGCCTGACCGCTGTGAAGATGAACGCGTCCGGGAAGATGAGCCCGGTCGCCTCGGTCGCCGAGCTCGACGGCGTGGTCCGGCGGGTGGCCGCCGCCCGCGAGGTGCTCGGCGACGAGCGGGACGTGGCGGTCGACTTCCACGGCCGGTTCAGCCTGGCCAGCGCCCGGCGGGTCGCCCCGCTGCTGGAGCAGTTCCGGCCGTTCTTCCTCGAGGAGCCGGTGGTGCCGGAGAACTCGCACCTGATCGGCGAGTTCGTCCGCTCCACCACCACCCCGGTGTCCACCGGGGAGCGGCTCTACAACCGGCAGGAGTTCCTGCCGGTGCTCCAGGCCGGCATCGCGGTCGCCCAGCCGGACCTGTCGCACGCCGGCGGCATCACCGAGGTGCGCAAGATCGCCGCGCTGGCCGAGGTGTACGACGTGCAGCTCGCCCCGCACTGCCCGCTCGGGCCGATCGCCCTGGCCGCCTGCCTCCAGGTCGGGTTCGCCACCCCGAACTACCTGATCCAGGAACAGAGCATCGGCATCCACTACAACCTCGGCGCCGAGGTGCTCGACTACTGCCTCGACAAGACCCCGCTGACCTTCGTCGACGGCTACGTCGAGCGGCTCACGGCGCCCGGCCTCGGCATCGAGATCGACGAACACGCGGTGCGGACGGCCGACAAGCGCGGCCACGCCTGGCGCAGCCCGACCTGGCGGCACCGCGACGGCTCCTACGCGGAATGGTGATCACATGACCGTCAACCTCACCGCCGAACTCGCCGACGCCCGCATCCTCGCGGTCATCCGCGGCACCGACACCGCCGGCGCGATCGCCGCCGGCACCGCCCTGCTCGAAGAGGGCGTACGCCTGGTCGAGGTGGCCCTCACCACGCCGGACGCACCGCGCGCCATCGAGGCGCTGCGCGCGGCGGCGCCCGCCGGCTCCCTGGTCGGCGCCGGCACCGTGCTCACCGCCGCCGACGTCGCCGACGTGGTCGCCGCGGGCGCCCAGTTCGTGGTCACGCCGGCCGTGGTCGAGTCGATCGCCGAGGCGGCCCGCCGGGGCGTCCCGGTCGCCGCCGGTGCGTTCACCCCGACCGAGGCGTACACCGCGATGCGGATGGGAGCCTCGGCGATCAAGCTCTTCCCGGCCTCGGTCGGCGGCCCGGCGTACCTCAAGGCGGTGCGCGACCCGTTCCCGGACATCCCGTTCGTCGCGGTCGGCGGCGTCGGCCTGGCCGACGTGCCCGGCTACTTCCGGGCCGGCGCGATCGCGGTCGGCCTCGGTGGCCCGCTGGTCGGCGACGCCGCCTCCGGCGGCGACCTGGCCGCCCTGCGGGAGCGCGCGCGCACCTACCTCGCCGCCGTGCAGGAGTCGACCGGATCATGACCGCCCCGGACCTGCTCACCTTCGGCGAGGCGATGGTGTCGCTGCGCTCGGCCGGCCCGCTCGCCGCCGGGGGATCGCTGACCATGCACCTGGCCGGCGCCGAGTCCAACGTGGCCGTGGGGGTGGCCCGGCTGGGTCACCGGGCCGCCTGGGTCGGCCGGGTCAGCGGCGACGAGTTCGGCGAGTACACGCTGCGGCAGTTGCGCGCCGAGGGCGTCGACGTGGGCGGCGTCAGCCGGGACGCGGACCGGCCGACCGGGCTGATGTTCCTGGAGCAGCGCACCGCCGACCTGACCCGGGTGCAGTACCACCGCGCCGGATCGGCGGCCTCCGCGCTGCGCGTCGACGACCTGCGGGCGCCGCTGGCCGCCGGCGCGCGGATGCTGCACCTGACCGGGATCACCCCGGCGCTGTCCGACACCGCCCGGGAGGCCACCCGGTGGGCGGCCGAGGCCGCCGCCGCGGCCGGCGTCCCGGTCTGCCTGGACGTCAACTACCGGGCCCGGCTCTGGTCCCGGGAGAGCGCCCGCGCGGTGCTCACCCCGCTGGCCGGGTACGCCGCCATCGTCATCGCCTCCGCCGACGAGCTGGACCTCGTCGGCGAACCGGGCGCGGACGAGTCCACCGTGGTCGCCGAACTGTTCCGCCGGGGCGTGCACACCGTCCTGGTCAAGCTGGGCGCCGACGGCGCCCGGGCGCACACCCCCGCCGGGGTCCAGCACGTCGGGACGCTGACCGTGACCGCCGTCGACCCCGTCGGCGCCGGGGACGCGTTCACCGCGGGATACCTGTCCGGCTGGTTCGACGGGCTCGACCTGCCCGGTCGACTCCGCCGGGCGGCCACCCTCGGCGCCTTCGCCGTCTCCACCAGGGGCGACTGCGAAGGACTGCCCCGCCGGGAGGAACTGTCCCTTCTCGAGGGCCACGAGACCGGAAGCGTCCTCCGTTAGCCGCCGCCACACCCCGTGCAGAAAGGCACCACCCCGTGAAGATCACCGCAGCGGACGTCATCGTCACCAGCCCGGACCGCAACTTCGTCACCCTCAAGATCACCACGGACGAGGGCATCGTCGGCCTGGGTGACGGCACGCTCAACGGCCGGGAACTGTCCGTCGCCTCGTACCTGCGCGACCACGTCGTCCCGCTGCTGATCGGCCGGGACCCGCACCGCATCGAGGACACCTGGCAGTTTTTGTACCGCTCGGCGTACTGGCGGCGCGGGCCGGTCACCATGGCGGCCATCGCCGCCGTCGACGTGGCCCTGTGGGACATCAAGGCCAAGGCCGCAGGCATGCCGCTCTACCAGCTGCTGGGCGGCGCGTCGCGCACCGGCATCATGGCGTACGGGCACGCGTCCGGCCGGGACCTGCCGGAGCTGTTCGACTCGATCCGCCGGCACCTCGACGAGGGTTACCGGTCCATCCGGGTGCAGACCTCGGTGCCGGGCATCAACGCCGTCTACGGGGTGGCCGCCCAGCCCAGCGCCGACGGTAAGCGCTACGACTACGAGCCGGCGCAGCGCATCCCGCTGCCCGCCGAGGAGGACTGGGACACCCGGGCCTACCTGCGCCACCTGCCCGGCGTCTTCGAGGCGGTGCGCAACGAGTTCGGCCCGGAACTGCCGCTGCTGCACGACGGCCACCACCGGATGACCCCGATCCAGGCCGCCAAGCTCGGCAAGGCGCTGGAGCCGTACGACCTGTTCTGGCTGGAGGACTGCACCCCGGCGGAGAACCAGGAGGCGCTGCGGCTGGTCCGCCAGCACACCACCACCCCGCTGGCCATCGGCGAGGTCTTCAACACCGTCTGGGACTACCAGACCCTGATCCGCGAGCAGCTCATCGACTACGTCCGGTCGGCGGTCACCCACACCGGCGGCATCACCGCCATGCGCAAGCTGCTCGACTTCGCCGCGCAGTACCAGATCAAGTCCGGCATCCACGGCCCCACCGACATCTCGCCGGTCGGCATGGCCGCCGCCCTGCACCTGGACCTGGCGATCCACAACTTCGGCATCCAGGAGTACATGCGGCACGGCCCGCTCACCAACGAGGTGTTCCGGCAGTCGTTCACCTTCACCGACGGCTACCTGCACCCGGGTGAGCAGCCGGGCATCGGCGTGGAGCTCGACGAGACGGCCGCCGCGAAGTTCCCGTACCAGCCGGCCTACCTGCCGTTCAACCGGCTCAAGGACGGCACCGTCCATGACTGGTGAGCGGCCGCCGGCCCCGGCCGGCACCACCCGGCACGTGGTCGTGATGGGGGTGTCCGGGGCCGGCAAGACCACCGTGGCCCGGGGCATCGCCGCGCGCACCGGGCTGACCTTCGCCGAGGCCGACGAATTCCACCCACCGGCCAACGTGGAGCGGATGCGGGCCGGCGTGCCGCTGGACGACGCCGCGCGCCAGCCCTGGCTGCGCGAGCTGGCGGCCTGGATGGCCGCCCGGGCCGCCGAGGGCGTCTCCACGGTGCTGGCCTGCTCGGCGCTGCGCCGGTCCTACCGCGACGTGCTCCGGCAGGGACCGCCGCAGGTGGAGTTCGTGCACCTGGACGGGCCGGCCGAGATGATCCGGGAACGGCTGTCCCAGCGGGCCGGGCACTACATGCCGGCCAGCCTGCTGGAGTCGCAGCTGGCCACGCTGGAGCAGCCCGACCCGGACGAGGCGGTCCTGGTGCTCGACGTGTCGCTGACGCCGGAGGAACTGGTCGAGGCGGCGGTCGGCAAGCTCGGCCTGCCCCGGGTCACCGACTGACCCGCCCGGGTCAGTCGGGCAGCGCGTCGAGATAGACCCAGCGGCCGTCCTCGCGGACGAAGCGGCTGCGCTCGGCCACCGTGCCGGAGCGCCCGCCGTGCCGGTAGTGGGCGCGGAACTCGACGGTGCCGGTGGTGTCGAAGAGACCGCCCCGGTCGGTGCCGACCACGTCGAGCCGGAGCCAGCGCTGGCCGGGGTCGAGAGCCAGCCGGGCCGGCCGGGTCGAGGAGTGCCAGCTGCGCAGCAGGTAGCCGGCGTCGCCGCGGGCGAACGCGCTGAACCGGGAGCGCATCAGCGCCTCGGCGGTCGCCGCGGCCGCGGCACCCCGGTGCAGCGGGCCGCAGCAGTCCACGTACGCCGCACCCGAGCCGCACGGGCACGGCCCGGCCGGGTCGGGCGCGGCGGTACGGCGGGCGTCAGGTCGCGGCATCAGGTCATTCTGGCCCACCGCCGGGCCGGCCCCGGACCGGGCCGCCGGCAGTCCCGGAAGCGGCGTCGCGCCGGCCCCGGTACCCGCGCGGGCGGGCCGGTGCGGCGACCGGTCAGCCGGTCGTGCGGGCGCCGCGCCGGGTGCCGTACGACTCCATCGTGGTCTTCCTGGTCGCCGTCTTCCTCGCCGGCGCCGTCGTCGTCGCGCGGGACCGGCTCGCCGCGGCCTTCTTCGCCGGCGCCTTCTTCGCCGCCGCCTTGGTGCCCGGCGCCTTCGCCGGCGCCGTCGTGCCGGGCGCCTTCGCGGCCGTCGCCGACACCCGGGGCCGCCGGGTGGGGGCGGACGTGGCCGAGGTGTCCGTCTTCCGCGCGGCGCGGGCCGTGGTCGGCGTGGGTTTCCCGCCCGGTGTCTTGGCCGCGCTCGTCCCGGTCGCCCGCTTCGTGGCCGCCGCGACCTTCTTCGCCGCCGCCTTCCGGTTCAGCGGGCCCCCGTGGGGCCCGCCGGTCGCCCTGCTGGTGCCACCGCTGGATCTGGCCGCCATCGTCCCTCCTCACGGATCCGCCCTGCCCGCCGTCGATGGCGGGACGGGTGCTGACCGGCCGGCGCGGGCCGACGACCCGCCCCGGCGCGACGGTCTTCCCGAGGCCCCGGCCGCCAAACGCCGGCCGGCGCTCGGGCGTCCGGCCCACCCGGACGGTACGCCCGGACCTTCCACCGGCAGTGATCGGCGTCTACATTCCAGGCACCCGGCGTGACCAGGCCGTCACGCCATTTCCCCCTTTCGAGGAGGTGCGGCACATCGTGGTGTCACTCCGCAAGGCGCTCGGCGGCGTCACCGCCGGCGTGGTCGTCGCAACCATCGCCCTGGCCGGCCCGGCCCAGGCCGAGCCCAACAACAACTCCGTCCGAAAACTCACCAAGGCGGTCACGCTGAAGGGCGTGCTGCGTCACCTCGACGCGTTCCAGGCCATCGCCGACGCCAACGGCGGCACCCGGGCCTCCGGCACTCCCGGCTACGACGCCAGCGCCGACTACGTGGCGGGCCTGCTCAGCCGGGCCGGCTACCGGGTGACCCGGCAGCCCTTCGACTTCGCCTACTACGAGGAGTACGGCTCGTCGTTCGCCCGGATCGCGCCGGACCCGACGACGTACGTCTCCGGGACCGACTACGACCTGATGACGTACTCCGGCCCGGGCACCGCCGAGGGTGCCGTGGTGCCGGTCGACCTCAACCTGGCCGCCCCGGCGGCGTCCACCTCCGGCTGCGAGGCCGCCGACTTCGCCGGCCTCGCCATGACCGGCCGGATCGCCCTGCTGCAGCGCGGCGGCTGCGGCTTCGGCGTCAAGGCCAACAACGCGGCGGCGGCCGGCGCGGTCGGCGCGGTGATGATGAACCAGGGCGACGGTACGCCGGAGGCCAACCCGGACCGGTTCGCGCTCTTCTCCGGCACGCTCAGCGCCCCGGTGCCGATCCCGGTCGTCTCGGTGTCCTACTTCCGTGGCGTGGAGTTCGCCGGCACCGCCGGCCTGGTCGTCCGGATCACCGCGGACACCGAGTCGGAGATGCGCCGCACCGAGAACGTCATCGCCGAGTCCCGGCACGGCCGCACGGACAACGTGGTGATGGCCGGTGCCCACCTGGACTCGGTGCCCGAGGGGCCGGGGATCAACGACAACGGCACCGGCAGCGCCGCGATCCTCGAGGTGGCGTTGCGGATGGCGAAGGTGAAGCCGAACAACGCGGTGCGGTTCGCCTGGTGGGGCGCGGAGGAGCGGAACCTGCTCGGCTCGACCCACTACGTCAACACGCTCACCCCGGCGCAGCGGGCCGACATCGCCCTCTACCTCAACTTCGATATGATCGGCTCGCCGAACTACATGTTCGGCGTCTACGACGGCGACGACTCGGCGGGGGTCGGCTCCGGTCCCGGTCCGGCCGGCTCGGCCGAGATCGAGGACGTCTTCGAGGCGTTCTACGCCGCGCGCGGGCTGCCTACCGTGCCGGCGGACTTCACCGGCCGCTCCGACTACGGCCCGTTCATCGCCGCCGGGGTGGACATCCCGGCCGGCGGTCTGTTCACCGGAGCGGAGGGCCGCAAGACCGCGGCCGAGGCGGAACTGTTCGGCGGGGTGGCCGGGGTCTCCTACGACCCCTGCTACCACCAGGCGTGCGACAGCCGCACCCCGGTGGCCGACGGCGCCGACGCGGCCCTGTACGCCACCCTCGACGCCGAGTACGACCTGCGCGGCAACGTGAACACGTACGCGCTGGACGTGAACAGCGACGCGGTCGCCACTGCGGTGCTCACGTTCGCGTACGACACCTCGGCGGTCAACGGGGAGCCCCGCGCGCCGGGCCGGTCGCACGACGCCGGGCGCAGCGCCGATGTGCACGGCGAACCGACGGCGTGAGCCGACGCCGGGCCGGGCCTGCCGCACGGCGGGCCCGGCCCGGCGCGGTCACGGGTGGTGGCGGTCTGCTCGGGTGGCTGGCGGCCGGGCACGATTGGACCAGGAAACGGGACGCGGATCGGCACTGCCGGGGAGCCAATCCGGCCGGCAGGGTGGGGGACGACCATCGACCCGACCGGAAGGACCGGAACACCCACCATGACGACGACCGCCGACATGTGGTTCGACCCGCGCTGCCCCTGGGCCTGGAACGCCTCCCGCTGGCTGCTGGAGGTGGAGCGGGTCCGGGCGGTCAGCGTCCGGTTCCACGTGATGAGCCTGTCCGTGCTCAACGAGGGCCGCGACGGGCTGGAGGAGTGGTACCAGGAGTGGCTCAAGCCGGGGATGGGCCCGGTGCGGGTCGCCGTCGCCGCCGAGCAGAAGTACGGCAACGAGGTGCTGCGCGACCTCTACACGGCGCTCGGCGACCGGATCCACCACGGGCGCGCGCCGATCGGGCCGGAGCTGTACCGGGCGGCGCTGGCGGAGGTGGGGCTGGCCGTCGACCTCGCCGACGCGGCGGAGTCCACCGATCACGACGCGGCGCTGCTGGCCAGCCACCACGCCGGCCTGGAGCCGGTCGGTGAGGACCTGGGCACGCCGACCATCCACGTCACCGCCGACGGCCGGCGGACCGCCTTCTTCGGCCCGGTGGTCGCCCCGATTCCGCGGGGTGAGGCGGCCGGCCGGCTCTGGGACGGGGTGCTCGCGTGCGCCAACACCGACGGGTTCTTCGAGCTCAAGCGGGCCCGTACCCGCCCGCCGATCGAGCGCTGACCCCACCCGGGCGCGGGTGCGCTCCCGTGTCCGCCGCCTGCGCCGGTCTGCGCCGATCGTCGCTGGGCAGGCCCGCTGGTCGACGGCGACCCGGGCGCGTCGCCGTCGGCGTGTCCTGCGACCGGGGCGGGTATCCCCGAGAGGTCTGATACCTGAGAGTCATCATGATGACTCTCAGGTATCGCTGTCGGAACCGGGCGGCACTCGCCGGTGACACCAGCGACCGGCAAGGCAGCGGCGCGGCGGCGCGGCGGACGGTTGACGACCCGGCGTCCGGGGATGGCGCGAGCCGGGGGACGGCGCGACCGGCTCAGGGCAGGTCGACCGGCAGCGGCACCGGGCGCTTGGCCACCCGGTCGTCACCGGAGGACCGGCCGCGCAGGTGCCGGCCCAGCCACGGCAGCAGGTGCCGGCGGGCCCACGCCAGCTCGGCACGGACCACCTCGTGGCGGTGCCGGCGCGGCGCGGCGGCCAGCGGCTGTGACCAGCCGTCGTCGGCGCCGGGCAGGCCGACGGTGTGCGCCAGCGCCGCGGCTATCCGCTCGTGCCCGGCGCTGTTGGCGTGCAACCGGTCGTCGCTCCACAGCCGGGGGTCCGAGGCGACCGGGTGGGCGCCGAGGTCCAGCAGCGTGGCCCCGGTCCGCGCGGTGGCCGCGCGCAGCGCCGCGTTGAGCGCGAGCACCCGGCCGCGCAGCGGGCGGGCCACCGGCATCACCGGCACCGGGTCGGGCAGCGTGAAGGTCAGCACGGTCGCCCCCTGCCCGACCAGGGCGTGCTGCATCGCTTCGACGTCTTCGGCGACCCGGGCGGCGTCGAAGGACGGGCGCAGCACGTCGTTCATGCCGGCCACCACGGTGGCCAGGTCCGGTGCCAGGTCGAGCGCGACCGGCAGCTGCTCGGCCCGGATCCGGGCGGCGGTACGGCCCCGGATGGCCAGGTTCGCGTACTCCAGCCCGCCCTGCGCGCGGGCCACCGCGAGGGCGAACCGGTCCGCCCAGCCCCGGTAGCCACCGTCGCCGTCGGGGTCGTCCAGCCCTTCGGTGGTGCTGTCGCCGATCGCCACGTACCGCCGCCACATCACGGCGCCGAGGGTAGCGAAACGGGTCAGGGTCGGGCCCGCCGTGGTCGCGGCAGGATCCGCGGGACAGCGACGGGCGACGATGGGCCGGTAGACTCGACCGATGGCGCGATCTGCCGCGATTCCGCTCGCCCCCGGGGTCTGGCGCATCCCCACCGCCGGCCGCGCGTTCATCAACTCCTACGCCCTGGCCGACGACGACGGCAGCGTCACCCTCGTCGACTGCGGCGTGAAGCGGGCACCGGCCCGGATCGTGCGCGGGTTGGCCGCGATCGGCCGGACGCCCGCCGACGTCACCCGGATCGTGCTGACCCACGCCCACCCCGACCACGCCGGCGGGGCCGCCGAGGTGGCCCGCCGCACCGGCGCCCCGGTCGCCGTGCACGCCGCCGACGCGGGCTACGCCGAGGCGGGCCAGGCGCCGCCCCGGGACCCGGCGGTCACCGGGGCGCGGCTCTTCGCCCGGCTCCCCGGCGGCCGCTTCCCGGCCGTCGAGGTGGCGCAGCCGCTCGCCGACGGCGACGTGCTGCCGGTCGGCGGCGGCCTGCGCGTGGTGCACACCCCCGGGCACTCGCCGGGGCACGTCTCGCTGCTGCACGAGCCGACCCGGGTGCTGATCACCGGCGACGCGCTGTTCAACGTCGCCGGCGTCCGCTGGCCGGTCAAGCTCTTCTGCACCGACTTCCGGATGACCCAGCGGACGGCGCACGTGCTCGGCGAACTCGACTACGACGTGGCCGCCTTCACCCACGGCCCGGAGATCACCGACAACGCCCGCGAACGCGTCCGTGCCTTCCTCACCCGCCTCCGTTGAGTGCGCGGCGGCTCAGAGCCAGCCGGAGCGGCGGAACAGGCGGTGCAGGGTGAACGCGACCACCGCCATCAGGCCCAGCGCCCCGGCGTACCCGTAGCGCCAGCCCAGCTCCGGCATGTTGGTGAAGTTCATGCCGTAGATGCCGGCGATGCCGGTCTGGGTGGCGGCGATGGCCGCCCACGCCGCGATCTTGCGCATGTCGTTGTTCTGCTCCACGGTCAACTGGGTCAGCCGGGACTGCACGATCGAGGTGAGCAGGTCGTCGTAGGCGGCGACCCGGTCCACGGCCCGGTCCAGCCGGCCGTCCACGTCGACGAACCACCGGTGCAGCCCGCGCGGCGGGCCGTCCGGCCGCGGTTCCAGCAGCAGCGAACGCAGCGGCGCCTGCAACGGCAGCACCGCCCGCTTGAACTCCACCACCTCCCGCTTGAGCTGGTAGAGCTGCTGGATGTCGGCGGACCGGTCCCGGGCGAAGACGTGCTCCTCGGCCCGCTCCAGGTCCCGCTCGACGTGCCCGGCCACCTCCAGGTAGAGGTCCACCATCCGCGAGCAGACCGCGTACGCCACCGCCCACGGCCCCTCGGCCAGCACCGCCGGGCGGCCCTGGATCTCCTCGCGTACCGGGGTCAGCGCGCCGGAGGCGCCGTGCCGGACGGTGATGACGAACCGGTCGCCGAGGAAGACCATGACGTCTCCGGTGTCGATCACCTCGGAGGTGTCGGTCAGCTCGTGCTGCCCGACGTAGCCGGCGGTGCGCAGCACCAGCAGGGTGACGTCGCCGTGCCGCTGCACGGTGGGCCGGTGACCGTCGGCGAGCGCCTGGGCGACGGCGAACTCGTCGAGGCCGAACGTGCGGCCGACGGACGCCATCACCGCCGCGCCGGGGTCGTGCAGGCCGAGCCAGACGAAGGCGTTACGGCCGCGCCGGGCCCGGGCGTACGCGTCGGCGTAGTGCGGCCGGCCCGGTTCGCGGCGGCCGTTGACGTACACCGCGCAGTCCACCACCGCGTCCGGGTTGATCCGCCGGCGGGGCGCCGGGACGGCGGCGGGGGCCGGCCGGCCGAGCAGCCGGGTGACCAGCTCCGTCAGCCGCACCCGGGTCCGTACGGGTTGCTGCTCCACGTCCACCTCCGCGTCGCCGGGCACTGCCCCGACACCGTACGCGGATCATGGCCGGTGTCGGGGCCGGCCGCCGACCGTCGGCGGGGTCACCCCGTCCGGGTGGCGAAGACGACGACGTTGTCGACGTAGTTGCCGCTGCGCTCATCGAACCGGCCGCCGCAGGTGACCAGGCGCAGGCCGGCGGCCGGGTTCGGGCCGTAGACGAGTTCGGCGGGGAACCGGTCCTTCGGGTACGCCGCCACACCGTCCACGGTGAACGTCGCCACGCCGGCGTCGGCGCGGGTGACGCGTACCTCGTCGCCGCGGTGTAGCCGGCCAAGGTCGAAGAAGACGGCCGGGCCGGTGGGGGCGTCCACGTGCCCGACGATCACCGCGTTGCCGGTCTCGCCGGGGCTGACGCCGAGGGAGTACCAGCCGGTCAGGCCGGGCCGGTTCAGGGGCGGCACCTCCAGCACCCCGGCCGCGTCGGCCGCGACGGGCACCACGTCCGCGCGTACGCCGATGGCCGGGACCTCGACCCGGACGGGGTCGGCGCGGGGCAGCGGCGGGAGGCTGGGCGCGGGCCGGGCGGTCACCGGCGCGTCGGCGGCGTCCGGCCGTGGCGGTCGGGTCGGCGCGGCGGTCAGCCCGGACGCGATCAGCCCGAGCCCGGCCGTGCCGAGCAGGCCCACCGCCGCGACGGCCGCACCCGGCCTGTGCCACCACACGTCAGCACCTCCGGGCACGCTCGGTCCGGGTGCCCGCGCCGGTGTCGGCGCGGGCACCCGTTTCAGGGATGGTGTGTGTCTGTCGGGTCAGGCGGCGCCGGCGGGGTGCCGCCGGCGGCGGGCCAGGATGAGAGCGCCGCCCACGGCGGTGCCGAGCAGCGTGGCGCCGGCGGCGAGCGAGCCGGTGCCGTCCGTCGCGTCGCCGCCTCCGGCGGGTGCGCCGCCGATCGGTGTGACGGTGAAGGTGGCGCTGCCGGCCGAGCTGCCGTCGCCGCAGGTGGCGGTGACCGTGTAGGTCCCCAGGGTGAACCCGGCGGTGAAGAGTTCGGCGCTCAGTCCGCCGCCGGCCGCGGCGGTGGTGGACCGGACGTTGATGTCACGGTTGGGACCGGTGACGCGGAAGATCGCGTCGCCGGACTTCGGATTGCAGGTCGTCGCGGTGAGCACGACGGTCCCGCCGACCGGGGTGCTGGCCGGTGACACGATGGTCTCGGCCAGCGCGGCGCCCGGGAGCAGCAGCGTGCCGAGACCCACGCCCACCGCCGCCGATACGAGAACTGTCTTAGCCTTCATACGCGTCTTCCCTCACATTTCGTCCGCTGACTGCGTGGGACGTCGTTCGGGTGGCCAACTCCGTGACTAGCACCGGTGTGCCCAACACTAGGAGGGTTGGGCCCTCGATCCGGTGAAAATGAGAAATCTTCGTTGCCGTCACGTGTCCACCCGGCGGCGGCCGAAGCCGCAGGTGGGAGGCGATACGCGGGACGCGAGCCCCGCGAGGAAAGCCGCCGTTGCGCACTCTCCGCGGCGTACGCCCCGCCTCAGCCGGGACCCCGCCGCCCCGGGCGGACGATGCCGGTCTCGTAGCAGAGCACCACGGCCTGCACCCGGTCGCGCAGCCCCAGCTTCGCCAGGATCCGCTTGACGTGGGTCTTCACGGTCGACTCCTCGATCACCAGCTCGGCGGCGATCTCGGTGTTGGACAGCCCTCGGGCCACCCGTTCCAGCACGTCCCGCTCGCGCGGGGTCAACTCCGCCAGCCGCCAGCGCAGCGCCGGGTCGACCGGCTCGTCGTGGTCGACCATCCGGCTTATCACCGTACGGGTCACCGCGGGGGAGAGCAGCGCCTCACCGCCGGCCACCGTGTGGATCCCGGCGATCAGCTGCTCCGGCCGGGTGCGTTTGAGCACGAACCCGGACGCCCCGGCGCGCAGCGCGCCGAAGACGTAGTCCTCGTCCTCGAAGGTGGTCAGCACCAGCACCCGGGCCCGGCCACCCGCCGCCACGATCTCCCGGGTCGCGCTCACCCCGTCCATCCGGGGCATCCGCACGTCCATCAGCACCACGTCCGGGTCGAGTGCGCGGCTGCGCTCGACCGCCTGCCGCCCGTCGGCGGCCTCGCCGACCACCTCGATGCCGTCGTCGACCGACAGCACCGCGCGCAGGCCGGCGCGCATCAGGTCGTCGTCGTCGACCAGCAACAGCCGCAGCGCGCTCACCGGCCGACCCCGTCGTACGGCAGGCGGGCCCGCAGCCGGAACTCGCCCTGCTCGGCCGCGGTCTCCAGGGTCCCGCCCAGCAGGGTCGCCCGCTCCCGCATACCCACGATGCCGTGCCGCCGCCCCCGCACGCCGGCGGGCGTCGCCGGGGCGGGGTTGCTCACCGCGATCTCCACCGCGTCGGCGCGGAAGTGCACGGCGACCCGCGCCGTGCCGCAGCCGTGCCGGGCGGCGTTGGTCAGCGACTCCTGCAGGATCCGGTAGGCGGCCCAGGAGACACTGCGCGGCAACGCGCGGTCCGGGCCGTTCAGCTCGGCGTCGATGCGCAGCCCGTCGACCCGGTGCCGGTCCAGCAACTCCTCCAGCGCCCCCGGGTCGGCCGGCACGGGTTCGCCGTCGTCGTCGCGCAGCGCCCGTACCAGCCGCTCCATCTCGACGATGGTGCTCCGGGCCACCTCCTCCACGGTGGCGATGGCGCGCAGCGACCGCTGCGGGTCCCGCTCGTGCGTCAGCCGGGCCGCGCCGGCCTGCACCAGGATCACGTTGACCGCGTGGCCGGCGGAGTCGTGCAGCTCCCGGGCGATGCGGGTGCGCTCCTCGGCCACCGCCAGCCGGCGCTCGCGTTCGATCTCCCGGGCGGCGCGGGCGGCCCGCTCCTCCAGCTCGTCGATCCGCTCCCGGCGTACCCGGGACAGCTCGCCGGCCAGCCAGGCGCCCGCGAAGGTCAGCGCCCAGGCGCCGATCCCGGAGACCACCCCGTGGCCGCGGAAGCCGGCCGCGGCGTACGCCCCGGCGGCCACCGGGACGAACGCCCCGACGGCCAGCCGGGCCGCCCAGCGCCGGCCGCGCCGCGGGTCGCCGCCGTACACCGCGGCCAGGGTGTAGATCGCGACGGCGCAGCTGAACGGGAAGTCCAGCGGGTAGCGCAGCACGAGCAGGGCGGCGGTGCCGACGGCGGTGCCGAGGTACGCCGCCAGGGGCGCACGGCGCCGGACCAGCAGCGGCAGGCAGGCCGCGGCGACCAGCGCCACGCCGGTGGCGTCCAGGGCGGTCGCGTCCGGCGACGGCGTGCCGATCCCGTCGAGGACGAGCACCAGCAGCGACGCGGCGAGCACGGACACCGTCACGCCGGCGTCCACCAACTGGTCACGACGGGTCACGACACCGAGGTTAGCGGGGGTGCGGCGGCCCCCGGATCACCCGGCGGGAGCATCCGTCCTCCCTCCCCGGGGGTACGCGGAGATCACCACCCGGGGCGTCGCCGGGTGCGGCCCGGCGCTCCTAGCGTCGGCGGCACCCGTGCACGTCAGGAGGTCGTCCCCGCGATGGTCCAGTCCAGTCCGGCGCCGAGCGCGCCCCCGACAACCCCACCCGCCAGCCGGTTCGAGCGACTGGCCGGCTGGGCCCACCGGCACCGGTGGCAGGCCCTGCTCGCCTGGTTGGTGACACTGGTCGCGGTCAGCGTCGGCGCGCAGCTCGTCGGCGCGAACTACCGCAACGACGTCTCGCTGCCCGGCACCGAGTCGCAGCGGGCGCTGGACACGCTGCGCGAGCGGGCGCCGGTCGCGGCGAACACCAGCGTGCAGCTCGTGCTGGCCGACCCGGCCGGACTGGAGCGGCCGGCGACCCGGGACCGGGTGGGGCAGCTGCTCGACCGGGTACGCGGGCTGCCCTCGGTCGCCGAGGCCCGCGACCCGTACGCCGACCCCGGCGCCCTCTCCGCCGACCGGACGGTCGGCTACGCCACGGTGACCCTCACCGGGCAGGCCGGTGACGTGCCGGACGAGGACGTCCGGCGGCTGGTCGACACCGCCCGGGACGCCGCCGGCGACGGGCTGCGGGTGGAGGTCGGCGGTGACCCGGTGGTGGCGGTGGAGGAGGGTGGCGGCGGACCGGCGGAAGGCATCGGCCTGCTCGCGGCGCTGGTCATCCTCGTCGTGCTCTTCGGCTCGGTGCTCGCGGCCAGCCTGCCGATCATCATCGCGGTCTTCGCCGTCGGCACCGCGATGGGGCTGGTCCTGCTCGCCTCGCACGTCGCGACGGTCGCCGACTACACCACCCCGCTGCTGGCCCTGGTCGGCCTCGGCGTCGGCATCGACTACGCGCTGCTGCTCTTCTCCCGCTACCGCGCGGAACTGCTCGCCGGCGCGAACCCCGAGCAGGCCGGACGCCGGGCGGTGGACACCGCCGGTCGGACCGTGCTGTTCGCCGGCACCACGGTGATCCTGGCCCTGCTCGGCCTGGTGGTGCTCGGCCTGGGCTCGTTGCAGGGCGTGGCGGTCGCCGTTGCGGTGACCGTGGCGGCCACCATGGCCGCCGCGCTGGTCCTGCTGCCCGCGCTGCTCGGCATCATGGGCGGCCGGATCGAGCGGACGGTACGCCGGCGGGCCACCCGCCGCCGCGGCGACGGGTCGCGCTGGGCGGCCTGGTCGACCCTGGTGCAGCGGCACCCCTGGACGGCCACCGTGGTCGCGGTCGGTGCCCTGCTGGCCCTGGCCGTGCCGGTGCTCGACATGCGGCTGGGCATCGCCGACCCGGGCAACGGCGCGCCGGAGCGCACCAGCCGGCAGGCGTACGACCTGCTGGCCGAGGGTTTCGGCCCCGGCTTCAACGGGCCACTGGTGGTGGTGGTCGACGCCACCGCCGCACCGGGTGGCAACGCGCGGGCGGCGGCCGAGGCGGCCCGCCCGGTGCTGGCCGACACGGCCGGTGTCGCCACGGTCGTGCCGCCGGTACCGACCGCGGACGACCGGGTCGCCACGATGATCGTCATGCCGGACGCCAAGCCGCAGGACGCCCGCACCCAGCAACTGGTGGAGCGGTTGCGCACCGACGTGCTGCCCGGGCTGGCCGGCCCGGGGGTGACCTTCCTGGTCGGCGGGACCACCGCGGCGACTGTGGACTTCTCGACCGCCGTGGCCGACCGGCTGCCGCTGTTCGTGCTGGTGGTGGTCGGACTCTCCACCCTGCTGCTGGTCCTGGTGTTCCGCTCGCTGCTGATCCCGCTCAAGGCCGCGCTGCTCAATTTGCTCAGCGTCGCCGCGGCGCTGGGCGCGATCACGCTGGTGTTCCAACACGGCGTGCTGGCCGACGCGCTCGGCGCCCAGCCGGGCCCGGTCGAGGCGTTCGTGCCGGTGCTGATCTTCGCGATCGCGTTCGGGTTGTCGATGGACTACGAGATCTTCCTACTCGCCCGGATGCACGAGCACTGGGAGCAGCACCACGACGCCCCGGCAGCGGTCCGGCACGGCATGGCGACCACCGGCCGGATCATCACCGCCGCGGCCGCGATCATGGTGGTGGTGTTCGGCTCGTTCCTGTTCGACCCGGGTCGGATGCTCAAGCAGTTCGGCCTCGGGCTGGCCGTGGCGGTGCTGGTCGACGCCCTGGTCATCCGGTGCCTGATCGTGCCGGCCGTGATGCAGCTGTTCGGCCGGCGCGCCTGGTGGCTGCCCGCCTGGCTGGCCCGGCGGCTGCCCCGGCTCGCCCTCGAACACCGCTGACGGTGACGCCGGGAGGCGGTGCCACCCGGCACCGCCTCCCGGCGGTCTGGCTCCGCCGAGCCGACGCGCAGCGGGCCGGCCGGGGCGCCACGACCCCGAGCCGGGCCGGCGGGTCAGGAGGCGGGTGCGGCGGGCTCGGCCACCGGCTCGGGCAGCGGCTCACCCGTCTCCAGCAGCGTCTTCAGGCTGGCCAGCAGCTCCGGCCAGCCGCCGCTGCCGGCCAGCTGCCCACTGATCGCCCGGTGCATCTCGCTGTCAGGGGAGAAGTCGTCGTGCACCACGGTCAGCCGGACCGCCTCGCCGTGCGGGGTGATCTCGAAGGTCACCTTGGAGCGGCGCTCGCCCAGCCGGGCGGCGAGCTCCTCCTGCGACCAGCCGAAGTACGCGGCGTGCTCCGGTTGGAAGCCGTGCCAGCTGTAGCTGAGCAGCCGGTACGGCTCGGCGGCCAGCACCCGCTGGCCGAGGTCGCGGTACTCGCCGTCCGGGGCGTCCTGCCAGAGCACGGGGGAGCCCACCTGCCAGTCGGACTTCAGCGCCACGCCACCCCAGTAGCGGCGGGTGAACGCCGGCTCGATGAGCGCGGCCCAGAGCCGCTCCGGGGTGGTGTTGATGTAGGTCGTGTAGACGAACGTCGGACTCTGCATGGACTCCCGCTCCAATGCTGTCTGCAGGTCGGCGAGCGCGTGGACCCGCTGCCGGTCGTACCGGTTGATCCAGCGGTCGGCGATGGCGTTGATCGGTGCCGGGTTGAGGTAGTGCAACTTCTCCCGGCCGCGGCGCACGGTGGTCACCAGGTTGGCCGCCGCCAGCACTGCCAGGTGCTTGCTGACCGACTGCCGGGTCATCGCCAGCCCGGCGCACAGCTCGCGCAGGCTCTGCCCGTTGCGCAGGTTCAGGTCGTCGAGCAGCCGGCGGCGGCTGGCGTCAGCCAGCGCCCGGAACACCTCGTCCACCCCGTACCCCACATATGCAGCCGTTTGGTTGCCTGTCACTATAGGCAACCAAACGGCTGCATGTCCAACCGGGTGTGGGCGACCCGCTTTCGGGGTCAGGCCTGCCGGAGCAGGTCCACCAGCGCGGAGAGGCCGTCCTCGCCGTGCCCCGCGCGCACCGCGTCGTCGAGCAGCCGGCGCACCGGCTCCAGGAGCGAGGTGCTGACGCCGACCTCGCGGCTCGCCGCGAGCAGGTTTCCGAACGCCGCGGCCTGCATGCCCACGGCGGATCCGTCGGCGGCGTGGTCGCCCGAGTCGACGCCCCGGGCCAGCGCCGGCAGCGCGCCCAGCATCGCGGTCAGCCAGTCGGTCGCCAACGGGGTGAACCCGGTGGCCGGCACGCCCGCCGCGCGGATCATCGCGACCGCGTGCAGATAGCCGCCGAACATCCCGTACATGGCGGCGAGCAGGGCCAGGTCGTGCAGGGAGGCGGCGCCGGGGTCGGCGCCGAGCCAGTGGGCCGCGCCGAACGCGGCCAGCGTCTCCCGGCCGGCCCGGAAGGCCTCCTCCGGGCCGCTGTAGAGGATCAGCGCGCCGGGTTGGCCGATCATCGCCGGCACCGCCATGATCCCGCCGTCGAGGTGGTCCGCACCGTGCGAGGTCGCCCACTCGGCCAGCCGCCGCGCCTGCTCCGGCGTGCCGTTGGTGAGGTTGACCAGGGTGCGGCCGGCGAGCACCGGGGCCACCGGTGCGAGCACCTGCCGGGTGACCTCGTCGTCGAGCAGGCAGACCACCACCAGGTCGCCGGCGGCGACCGCCTCGGCCGCCGTACCTGCCTCGATGGCGCCGGCCGCGGTCAGCGCCGCCGCCCGGCCCGGCGAGCGGTTCCACACGGTGGTGGGATGGCCGGCGGCGACCAGCGCGCCGGCCAACGCCCGGCCCATCGCGCCGAGCCCGAGCACGGTCACCGGACGACGTGCCGGGGCGCTCACGCGGCAACCTGCTCGTACATCCGGGTCAGCCGGGAGAAGTCGTCGTCGCCGTGCCCGGCACCGATCGCCCGTCCGGCGACGGCGTGGGCGGCCCGGAGCACGCTGGCGTCGATGCCGTGCCCCTCGGCGGCGTCGATGATGTGCGCCATCCCCGCGGTGGCGGAGGCGATGCTGGAGACGTCCGCGACGTGGTCGTCGGCGTCCAACCGCCGGGCCAGGTCGTCGATCAGGTCGGGCAGCAGGCCGCCGATGCCCCGGGCGTACGGGGCGAGGTCGGCCGCCCGGATCTTCTCGGCCCGGGCCAGCGCGAACGCGTGCGCGATCCCGCTCATCGCCGTCCAGAAGACGTCGAGCAGGGCGACGTCGTAGCCGGCGGCCCGGGCCGGGTCCGCGCCGAGCCACTGGGCGTCGCCGCCCAGGTCGGCCAGGGTCGCCCGGTGGGCGTGCCAGGTCTGCTCCGGCCCGCTGTAGAGGACCAGCGCGGCCGGCCCGCCGATGGTCGGCGCGGGCGTCATGATCGCCCCGTCCAGGTAGGCGATGCCGTGCCGGGCGGCCCAGTCGGCCATCTCCCGGGCCCGCTGCGGGGTGTCCGCGGTGAGGTTCACCAGGGTGCGGCCGCGCAGCGCGTCGGCGGCCGGCTCGACGATGCCGCGCACGGCGGTGTAGTCGACGACGCAGGCGAGTACCAGCGGGCTGGCCCGGACCGCCTCCTCGACGCTGGCGGCGCGGCGTGCGCCGCGCTCGACCAACTGATCGGCCCGGGCGGCCGTCCGGTTCCAGACGGTGGTGGGATGGCCCGCCGCGAGCAGCGCGCCGGCCAGCGCGCTGCCCATCGGTCCGAGCCCCAGCACGGTCACCGGGGCACTGTCGTGTTCGATCATGGATCCGCTCCTCACAGGGATCAGGGAAGGGGTGGAGGCGCCGGATCGGGCTCTTGCGCGTCCCGCCGGGCAGTCCCATCCTGGGTGCGGTGCGCGCGAAGCGACAAGTACCTACTATTTTCTCAGGTACCTACCTTTTGGTAAGTAGGGGAGGGGTGAGGTGAAGAAGCGGACCTACTCGTGTGGCCTCGACGCCGCCGTGGACGTGGTGGGCGGCAAGTGGAAGGCGCTGATCCTGTGGGAGCTGCACCACGGGCCGCGCCGCTTTGCCGAGGTGCGGCGCGGGGTCTCCGGTATCAGCGAGAAGATGCTGATCCAGCAGCTGCGCGAGATGGAGGCGTACGGCCTCGTGCACCGCGAGGTCTACCGGCAGGTGCCGCCCAAGGTGGAATACTCGCTGACCGCCTTCGGCGCGTCGCTGAACGAGGCGCTGATCCCGCTCGGCGAGTGGGGTGAGCGGCACATGGCGACGATCGAGGCGATCCCGCGGGACCAGCCGTCCGAAAAGCGTTCGGAGGCCGCCGGACCGGTTGGCTAGGGTCGGCCGGTGACAGAGATCAGAACCCGGCGGCTGCTGCTGCGCGCATGGCAGGAGTCCGACCTCGCGCCCTGGGCCGCGATGAACGCCGACCCCGAGGTCCGCGAGCACCTGGGTCCGCTGCTCACCCCGGAGCAGGCCACCGCCTCCGCCCGGACGTTCCAGGCCGACCTGGCCCGCGACGGCTTCGGCTTCTGGGCGGTGGAGGTCCGCGACACCGGCGAGTTCATCGGCTTCGCCGGGCTCGACCGGGTCGACCCCGGCATGCCGTTCACCGGGGTCGAGGCGGGCTGGCGGCTGGCCCGCGCCGCCTGGGGCCACGGCTACGCCACCGAGGCGGCCCGCGCCGTGCTGGCGTACGGCTTCGACACCGTCGGGCTGGCCGAGATCCTCGCCGTCACCACCGCCACCAACCTGCGCTCGCAGGCGGTGATGCGCCGCCTCGGGATGACCACCGACCCGGCCGACGACTTCGACGACCTCAGCGTCCCGGCCGGCCCGCTGCGCCGCAGCGTGCTCTACCGCAAGCGCCCCGACCGCTGATCGTCGTCCCGGCTCAGCCCCGTTTGCGGGCCTGGAGGGTGTAGGTCTGCGGCAGCCGCCACGGCCGGTCCCGGAGCCGGTGCTCGCCGTGCCCGTCGCGGACCGTCTGACCCGGCAGGGCGTCCCACGGCGCGCTGTCGTGCTCGGTCAGCATGGTCAGGTCGAGACCGGCGTCGAGCAGCGCGGTCACCACCTCACCCAGCCCGTGGTTCCACTCGTACGACCGGGTGTGGGTGAACGTCACGTCGGTCTCGACGTACGTGCCGGGCTCGTCCCACACCGTCGGCTCCGGCCGCTCGAAGTACGGGTGCTCGACCGCCAGCAGGCCGTCCGGCCGGGGATCGGCCAGCGCCCAGAGCATCGGGTGGCCCTCCCGCAGGAACAGCCGCCCGCCGGGGCGCAGCAGCGCGGCGACCACCTCGGCCCAGCGGCGGATCTCCGGCAGCCAGCACAGCGCGCCGACGCCGGTGTAGACCAGGTCGAACCCGGCCTCGCCGAGCGCCTGCGCGGCGTCGTACACGTCCGCCTGCACGAAGTCGACCGCCGCGCCGGTGCGCTCGGCCAGCCGGCGGGCCTGCACCAGCGCCGCGCCGGAGAAGTCCAGGCCGGTCATCCGGGCGCCGAGGCGGTGCAGCGAGACGGTGTCGGTGCCGATGTGGCACTGCAGGTGCACCCCGCGCAGCCCGGACACGTCGCCGAGCCGGGGCAGGTCGAACCGCACCACCTCGCTGAGGTGCTCGGGATCGGCGACGAAGCGTTCGACGCCGTAGTCCGGCGACGCGGCGTGGGCGGGGGCGCGCTCGTCCCAGCTGGCCCGGTTGACCGTCCGATGGTCGTTCACCGCCAGACCGTCGCACACCCGCCCGCCCCCGGCCAACGGGTTTCGCGCCACCGAGCGGGACGGCGCGCCCCGCGTCGCCGCGCCGCGCCAGCCGGGGGGCGGCCGGTCGCCGGGACCGCGTCTTCGCCGGTCGCCCCGGGTAGGCGCGCCATCGCGCCGCGCCGCGCCGCGCCGCGCCGCGTCGCGTCGGCGGTCCGGAGCGGTGTGCCGTCGGGCCGCGCCGTCACCGCGTTGTGGTGCCACGTCCGGCGGGGCAGGCAGGGTCGCGCCGTCATCGTGTCTGCCATGGGCGGGGGCAGCCGGCGCCCACTACTCCCGCAGGCGCTTCAGAGCTGCCCCGTCTGTAGGGGCGCGCGGTGGTGCATGAGCAAGACGGCCGGTCGTCGCTGGCCCAGTGGTCCTATGCACGGGGCAGCTCGACAGGGCGCGCGGTGTCGTGCGTGAGCAGGACGGCCGGTCGTCGCTGGCCCAGTGGTCCTATGCACGGGGCAGCTCGACAGGGCGCGCGGTGTCGTGCGTGAGCACGACGGCCGGTCGTCGCTGGCCCAGTGGTCCTATGCACGGGGCAGCTCGACAGGGCGCGCGGTGTCGTGCGTGAGCACGACGGCCGGCCGTTGCAGCCCAGCGGTCCCATGGACGGGGCAGCTCGACAGGGCGCACCCAGCGCATCAGCCTGCGGGTTCCCGGTGACCGGCCACGAGAGCGACACGGCCAAGCCGCGGCCGTGGCGAGCAGGCCCGGCGACGAGCCGGGGCTGCCGGTCGCATCGTCGCGCTCACCAGGACTGGACGACCGTCCCTTGATCAACGCGGCGTCGTCAGCGGCCCCGGGGAAATGCGGAGGCCGCGCCTGCTCGCCGCTGGTAGGTTGGCCCGCCGTGACCAGGAACGCGGGGGAGAGCCTGGGGGCGCGGTTCGCCAAGCTCTGGGCGGCGAGCACCATGTCCGCACTCGGCAGCGGCCTGGCCACGGTCGCCGCGCCGCTGTTCGTCGCCTCGCGCACCGACGACCCGCTGGTCGTCGCCGCCGCGTCCGGGGTGGCCTGGCTGCCCTGGCTGCTCTTCGCGCTACCCGGCGGCGTGCTGGTCGACCGGGTCGACCGCCGTCGGCTGATGATCGTCATCGACTGGGTACGGGTCGCCGCGCTGGCTGTGCTGGCGGTGGCCATCATGACCGACCGGGCCGGGGTGGCCCTGCTCTACGCCGTCCTCTTCGTGATCAACACCGGCGAGATCGTGTTCCGCGCGGCCAGCCAGGCGATGGTGCCCGCCGTGGTGCCCCGCGACCTGCTGGAGCGGGCCAACGGCTGGCTCAGCGGCGGCAGCACGCTGATGCACGGGATGCTCGCCGGCCCGCTCGGCGGGTTCCTGTTCGTGCTGGCCGCGAGCAGCCCGTTTCTGGCCAACGCCGTCACGTACGCAGTGAGCGCGGTGCTGCTCGCCCTGATCGCCGGCAGCTACCGGCCCGGCCCGGCGAGCGTCGGCGGCGCGACGGTCCGCTCCGTTCGCGCCGACATCGTCGAGGGCTTCCGGTGGCTGGCCGGGCAACGCCTGCTGCGTACCATGACCGTCCTGATCGGACTGCTCAACCTCACCCTGACCGCCGCGATCGCAGTGCTGGTGCTGCTCGCCGCCGAGCGGCTGCACCTCGGGTCGGTCGGCTACGGCGCCCTGTTCACCTGCATGGCCGTCGGCGGTGTGCTCGGCGCCGCGGTCGGCGACCGCCTGATCGCCCGGATCGGCGCCACCTGGACCATCCGGGTCGGCCTGCTGGTCGAGGCGGGGCTGCACCTGGCCCTGGCCGCCTCGCGCAGCGCGGCGGTGGTCGGGTTCGCGCTGTTCGCCTTCGGCGCGCACAGCTCGCTGTGGAACATCGTCGCCAACTCGCTGCGCCAGCGGCTCACCCCGACCGCGTTGCAGGGCCGGGTGGGCAGCACCATCCTGTTCATCGCCGCCGGCGGCAACTGCCTCGGCGCGCTGCTCGGCGGGGCGGTCGCGGCGACCTTCGGGCTGACGGTGCCGTACTGGATCGGGTTCGTGGTGGCGGTCGGCGTGTCCGCCGCGACCTGGCGGGTCTTCGACCGGGCCACCGTCGCCCGGGCGTACGCCGCGCCCCCGCCCGACCAGCCCGCCGCGCCCGCGCCCGAACAGCCCGCCGCGCCCGACGAGCGGGCCCCGGCCGGCCCGGTCGCCTGACGAGCGGGCGGCTCAGGCCGGGTCGGCCGGCGCGGCGAGGTGCGAGGAACGCCACCAGGCCAGCGTGGCGATGACGGCGACCGCACCGCTGAACAGGAACGGCGCCTCGACGCCCGCCCGGGCGGCGAGCGCGCCACCGGCCAGCGCGCCCAGCGCCGTGCAGCCGAAGGTGAGCATCCGCGAGGCGGCGACCACCCGACCGAGCAGGCCCTCGGGTACGAGCCGGTGCCGGATCGACAGCGCGGCGACGTTGAGCACCGCGAACGACGCGCTGGTGGTGACGACGACGGCCACGGCGGCGACCCGGTGCGGGGCCACCACCAGCAGCAGCGGCACGCCGGCCGTCGTCGCCAGGGACCAGGTCAGCACGTGTCGGTGCCGGAACCGGGCGATCAACCGGTCGGCGGCGAACGATCCGGCGAGCCCGCCGGCCGCGCCGGTCGCCAACAGCAGGCCGAAGCCGAGCGCGCCGAGGCCGAGGCTCTCCCGCGCGTACAGCACGAAGATCGCGAACCAGGCGCTGTCCGCGGCGGCGACGGCCGCGCCCACCACGACGAGCGTCCGCAGCAGGGGTTGCCGCACCAGCCAACGCAGCCCGGCCAACGCGCCACCCCGGGCCGCCGCCGGTCCGGCGGTGCTCACAGCCGCGTCCGCGGCACATGGGCCCCGCCCGGGGCGGGCCAGGCTCAGCGGCAGGGAAAGCACCAGCATGACCGCCAGGGCGAGCGCCGCGCCGTTGACCGCGAACGGCAGCGCGGCGCCAACCACGAAGAGCAGCGCGCCCACCGGCGGGCCGAGGAACTCGTTGCCCACGATCTCGCCGGCGACCAGGCGGCCGTTCGCCTTCTCCAACTGCGCGCCGGTCACCAGGCGGGGCACCGCCGTCTGGGCGGCGGTGTCGCGCACGGTCTCGCCCACGCCGAGCAGGAACGCGGCGGCGATCACCAGCGGGATCGAGGCCCCGCCGGTCGCCACGGCCGCGGTCAGCACCGCCAGCACCACCACCCGGCCGGCGTCGGCGGCGGCGATGACGGTACGCGCGCCGCGCCGGTCGGCCAGCGCGCCGGCGAGCAGGCCAGCGACCAGCCAGGGCAGGAACTGCGCCGCGGCGACCCCGGCCACCGCCACCGGGTCGTCGCTCAGCGCGGCGGCCAGCAGGGGGAACGCCGCCACCCGGATGCCGTCACCCAGGTTGGCCAACGCGGCGGCGCCCCAGAAGGTCCAGAACGGGCGCCCCAGCGACCGGGACCGCTCAACCATGTCGGCCACCGTAACCGAGCCACCGCCGTCCCGCGGTCCCGCCAGGCCTGGTCCGCCGCGGCTCGGCCCCGTCGGCGTGGGTCGGGCCGTTACCCGGCCGGTCACGCGCCCTAGGCTGCCCGGATGACCCGGGCGACGCTGATCCTGCTGTCCGGCCCGGTCGTGGTGGCCGCCGCGGGTGCCGCCACCGGCGCACTGCTCGGGTACGGCTTCGCGTTCGCCTGGGTGGTGCACTTCGGGCTGATGGCCTGGATCGCCACCTTGGTGGACGCCGCGCGGCCGGGGCTGGGCGGCGACCACTGGCGGATCCGCCGGTGGGAGCCGGGGCTGTACCGACGGCTGGCGGTCGGGGCGTACCGGCGGCTGCTGCGCCGGGTCGGCTGGGAGCGGCTGATGGGGCACTCCTTCGCCGGCACCCGCGCCGCCCTGCCGGCGCTAGACCTGCGTACCCGGCGCTCGGAGTTCGGGCACTCGGTGCTCGCCGTCGTCGCCCTCGGGCTGGCCGGGGCGGCCGCCCTGCTCGGGGCGGGCCCGGCCGCCGGTTGGTTGGCCGGCCTGACCGTGCCGCTGCACGGCTACCCGATCCTGCTCCAGCGGGCGCTGCGGGCCCGGATCCACCGTGTCACGGCGACCACTGAACGGTCCCGGGGAACGGTGTGACACCGTGACCGGGTGAACTCCGCGCCGGTCGACGTCGACCTCGCCCTCGTCGGCGGTGGCGGCGCCGCGTCCCTGGTGCTCGCCGCGCTCAACCGGCACGGGGTGCGGGGCCTGCGGGTCGCCGTGGTCGACCCGGTGCACAGGCGCGGTCAGGATCGCACCTGGGCGTTCTGGGACCGCCCTGGCAACGATCTCGACCCGGTGCTGAGCGCCAGCTGGCGGCAGGTCGAGGTGGTCACCGCGGAGCGCCGCCAGGTGCTCGACCTCGCCCCGCTGCGGTACGCCATGCTCCGCTCCGGCCCGGTCTACGACCGGGCCGCCGAGGCCGAGCGGCGCCTCGGGGTGACCCGGGTCGTGGCCGCCGCCGACGCCCTCGACGACGACGGCGAGCGGGTGCTGGTCCGCGCCGGCGACGCCCCCGTGCTCCGGGCGTCCTGGGTGCTGGACTCCCGGCCCCGCCCGCCGCGCCGGCCCGGGCGCACCAACTGGCTCCAGCACTTCCGGGGCTGGTGGCTGGCCTCGGACACCCCGGTGTTCGACGCCGACCGCGCGGTGCTGATGGACTTCCGCACCCCGCAGCCGGCCCGGGGCGTCTCGTTCGGCTACGTGCTGCCGGTGAGCGACCGCTACGCCCTGGTGGAGTACACCGAGTTCTCGCCCGCGCCGCTCACCGACGCCGGCTACGACGCGGCCCTGGTCGGCTACCGCGACCTGCTCGGCCTCGACCCGGCCCGGCTGACCGTGCGGGAGGTGGAGGACGGGGCGATCCCGATGACCGACGCGCCGTTCGACGCCCACCCGTCACCCCGGGTGGTCCGCCTCGGCACGGCCGGCGGCGCGACCCGCCCCTCCACCGGCTTCACCTTCTCCGCCATGCGCCGGCAGGCCGACCAGGTGGCCCGGGCCCTGGCGGCCGGGCGGCCACCGGTGCCGGCACCCGCGTACCCCCGACGGCATCTGTGGATGGACGCGGTCGCGCTGCGCGCGCTGGACCGGGGCGGGGTGAGCGGCCCGGACTTCTTCGACCGGCTCTTCGACCGCAACCCCGCCGAGCGGGTGTTGCGTTTCCTCGACGGCGTTACCAGCCCGGCCGAGGAGTTGGCGGTGATGAGCTCCACCCGGCTGTCGCCGATGGTCGCCGCCACCGCCGGCGACGCCGCCGACCGGCTCCGCGCCCGCCTGGTCCGCGGTCAGCGGAGCCGCTAGGCCAGCGAGCCCGACGCCCCGGGCAGGCGGCGGATCAGGCGTCGGGCGCGACCCCGGCCAGGGCCTGTCCGCCGCCGAGCTGGCTGCCGTCGGCCAGCTCGCGCAGCACCTCACCGTCGAGTCGCAGCACGTCGATCTCGTCCAGGGATCGCGCGCGCAGCCGGCGGTAGAAGCGCAGCGCCGGATCGTTGGTACGCAGCACCCACCACTCCAGCCGGGCGCAGCCCCGCGCCACCGCCAGCGCGGCCAGATGGGCGAGCAGCGCCCGGCCGACCCCGCCGCCGCGCTGCTCGGGCCGGACGTACAGGTCCTCCAGGTGAATGCCGGGGCGGCCCAGCACCGTGCTGTAGGTGGGGTAGAACAGCGCGAACCCGACCGGCTCGTCGTCGACGGTGGCCACCACCGCCTCCGCCACCGGACACGGCCCGAACAGCGCCCGGGCCACGTCCGCCGGCTCGGCACGGACCTCGCCCGGGAAGTCCTCCGCTTCGGCCAGCTCCACGATGAACCGGTGCAGCGTGTCGGCGTCGCCCGGCTCGGCCGGCCGGATCACCGTGCGACCGGCGCGCCCCACCTCGTCGAAGGTCGTGCGTGCCTCGGCCCGCAGGCCGTCCCCGATCACCGTCACGGTTACCCAGCCTGCCAGAAGGCCGCCGCGCGGGGCGCGGGCTTTTCGCCCGGCGGGACGGTGGCGGTTCCGCCGCGCCGGTCAGTCGGTGAGCAGCCGCTCCCGTAGCTGGGTGATCGTCTTCTCGGACACGCCGAGCCGGTCGGTGACGTAGCCGTGCACCGAGCCGTGCGCTGCCCGCAGGTCGGCCAGCACGAGTTCGATGATCTCGGCCGGAGCCCGGCCGTAGCCGGGCCAGAGCAGGGTGCGGCCCGGGTGGGCGGCCCGCCAGTCGGCCACCAACCGCTCGGTGGCCAGCTCGGTCAGCGCGAAGTCGGCGACGATCTGCTCGTCGTCGACGCCGAGCAGGGTGAGCAGCAGGGCGGCCAGCAGGCCGGTGCGGTCCTTGCCGGAGGCACAGTGGAAGACCAGCGGCCCGTCGGCCTCGGCGACCACCTCCAGCGCCTCCCGCAGCTCGGCCGCGCCGTCCTCGGCCACCTCGGCGTAGCGGTCGGCGAGGTAGCGCCACGGGTCGACCGCCGGGTCGATGGTGGCCTGGTCGTACGGGCGGTGCTCGATGCTCAGGTTGTGCCAGACCAGTCCGTCGTGGTGCGGCACCCGACCCCGCGCCTCGATCTCCCACGGGTAGCGCAGGTCGATCACGGTACGCACGCCGAGCTCCCGGAACCGGGCCAGGTCCGCCCCGGCCAGTTTGCCCAGCGAGTCCGATCGGTAGAGCTGACCCCACCGCACGGTGCGGCCGTCGTCGGTGCGGTAGCCGCCCAGGTCCCGGAAGTTGTGCAGGCGCTGAAAGGTGATGTGCCGTTCCACCGGCCGACCCTAGCTGACGCCGCGTGGCGGAGGCCCGCGCAGCCGGTCCGGCGCCGGCACCGGGTAGGTTGCCGGCATGGTGGACGGGACGACCGGCAGGGTCGTGCAGATCTGGACCGACGGCGCGTGCAGCGGCAACCCCGGCCCGGGCGGCTGGGGGGTGCTGCTGCGCTACGGCAGCCACGAGCGGGAGATCTGCGGCGGCGAGGCCACGCCGACCACCAACAACCGGATGGAGCTGATGGCCGCCATCCAGGCGCTGGAGAGCCTGACCCGCCCGGTCGCGGTCGAGCTGCACACCGACAGCACGTACGTGCGCAACGGCATCACCAGCTGGCTCGCCTCGTGGAAGCGCAACGGCTGGCTGACCGCTGCCAAGCAGCCGGTCAAGAACGCCGACCTGTGGCAGCGGCTGGAGGCGGCGTGCGCCCGGCACCAGGTCACCTGGCTGTGGGTGAAGGGACACAACGGACATCCGGAGAACGAGCGGGCGGACGCGCTGGCCAACCGGGGGATGACCGAGGCCCGCGCCGCAGCGGTGCCCGCCGGCCGCTGACGACCGCGTCGGATACCGCAGGTGGGCCGCCGCCGGGCCCGGAGGCGGAGCCTTCCCGTCGAGCCTGATGACTCTGCGGTATCAATATGACTCTGCGGTATCACGCCCGCGACCAACCACCGCGCCCGACGACGACCGCCGTGAGGGCCGCGGGACTTCGTTGGTGGTTGGGTCGGCGCGGCGGTCCGCCGCGGACCTGCGCGCGCTTCGCGGGGTAGGCCCGGAAACCGCACGTCGACGCCGTCGGCCAGCGGGGATGGTCAGCGGGTCGCGTCCGGGTGGCCGGGCATGGTCGAGCCGCCGCTGCTGGTGCCCGACGCTCCGCCCGCCACCCCGGAGCCGTCGTCCTCGGTGACGATGTCCGGCTTGAGCTTGGTGTCGTCCGGCGCCGGGACGTCGGTGTCCGCCCCGACCTGGACCAGCCGGGCCTGGCCGGCCTCGTCCTCGGCGTGCTCCGGGTCGACCGGCTGTACGCCCTGGCGTGTCCGATATCCCACCGTCGCCTCCCCGTTCGTGCCGTCGGTCAGCCGGCTACCCGACCGCCCGGCACCGAAACGTCGCGCTCCGGCACCGGAGGGCCGGCGGGCGTCGCCTGACGACCCGGCAGGCGACGACGCTCAGCGCCGCCGGGCGGTGCGGGCCGGGCGGGCGCCGGGCGCCCGACGTACCGGGGTGAGTGGCAGCGCCGACCAGTGCGCCGGCCGGACCAGCGTCGCCGGCAACCCGGTGTGCCGGTCGCCGCGGGCCGCGTCGAGCTGGGACTGGTGCAGGAAGAGGCTGCCGGACAGGTCCGCCCCGCGCAGGTCGGCGCCGCGCAGGTCCGCGCCGGTCAGGTCGGCCAGGCGCAGATCCACCCCGCGCAGGTCCGCACCGATCAGCAGCGCGCCGCGCAGGTTGGCCGCGCGCAGGTCGGCCCGGCGCAGGTCGGCTCCGAACAGCCGGCCGCCCCGGTGGTCGGGGCCGGGTCGCCCGGCCCGGCCCCGCACCAGGTCGCCGGTGCGCGACAGCAACGCGTTGACCCGCCCCCGGTACGCGTCGACGTCCAGCCCGAGCAGTGTCTCCGGGTCGGCGTTGGTCAGCCGGGTGGTCTCGGCCAGGGCGGCGGCCAGCTCGTCGGGCAGCGGTCGCGGCGGGCGCAGCGCGACCGCCTGGGTCAGGTACCAGAGCAGCTCGTGCAGCGGCCGCATCACGGCGAACGTGTCGAACATCCGGGCCGCCGTCTCCGGGGCCTGCCGCCAGTCCCGCCCCCCGAACGTCACCCGGGACACCTGCTGCCCTGCCCCGAAGCAGTCGAAGACCGTGCAGCCCGGGAAGCCCCGCTCGCGCAGCTGGGTGTGGATGCCGCAGCGGAAGTCCGACGCCAGGTGCCGGCAGGGCTGGCCGGCCGGCTTGTCGACGGCGAAGTCGGCGGACGCGGCGAAGGCCGGCGCGACGCAGCAGAGCCCGAAGCAGCGGGCACAGTCGGCGCGCAGCTCGCCGGCCGGCGACGGGGCCTGGGCGGTTTCCGACACGCTGACCGTTCTCCTGCCGATCGGGGGACCTTCCCGCCCGGCGGCGGCGCGGCCGGACCCACCCATTGTCCCAGCCGTCGCCGGTCAGCGGTCGGGCGCCTCGGCGGCGTCGGCGGCACGGGGCGCTGGGGTGCGGTCGTTCACCCTGCGGTGTGGCACCAGCCGCAACACGGTGCGGGTGCCGTCAGCCCGGCCGTACTTCTGGTCGAAGAGCCGGGCCACCACCGGGGGCGGGACCGGGTCGCCGTCGGCCGGCTCCGCCAGCCCGAACACCCCAGGGGTACGCGCCGGCGGCCGGGCCCGCACGGTCAGCGGCCGGACCAGCTTGAACGCCTGGCAGTCCAGGTAGTGCTGCCCGTCCACCGTCACGTACGGCACTTGCATCTCGACCAGGTCGGAGTCCTCGTCCTGAAGCGTCACCGTGGTGCTCCAGTAGCGCTCCAGCGACGAGGTGGCCTGCTCGTGCTCCCACAGCTCCTCGAACCGGGCGTGCACGAACCCGCCCCACGGGCTGTCCATGTCCACCTCCAGCTGCGGCACGTTGAACGACAGCTTGCCGATCGGGAAGAACGAGATCAGCGCGTGCCCGTCCCACTGGTAGAGCTGGATCGAGGGGGAGGCGTCGTAGATCCGTACCTGGAACCGGCGGGCCAGCTTCGGCCGCAGCCGCAGCGACTCCTGGAACGCGGCGAGGTGGCGCAGGTTGGCTCGGATCTGCCGGGGCACGTCCACCCGCTGCCGTTCCAGCTCCTCCGAGCGCTGCTGCGCGGCGGTGCAGTCCGGGTCGAGCAGCAGCAACTGCACCTCGGCGCCGGACTCCAGGGCCGCCTCGACCGCCCGCAGGGTCTCCGCCCGGTGCTGGTCCTCCAGCAGGATCGTCCAGGTGTCCAGGATCCGCACCCGGCGGCCGGTGCGGCACAGCCGGTCGACGAACGCCTTCTGGTCGAAGCTGAGGTGCTCCTGCACCCGGGCTCTGCGAGCCTCCTCGAACAGCGGGTCGAAGATGACGTACGAGATCGCCGCGAGCACCACGCTGGCCCCGAGGTTGAGCAGCAGGTCACTGGCGAAGCCGGTGCTCCGCCAGGCGGCCAGCAGCATGACCGTGGCGACGACCAGCAGCCCGCCGCCGCCGACGAACGCCCGCCGCTGCCGGCCGGTGCGCCCGCGCCAGCGACGCCACCCGCCCGCCC
>NZ_QGSW01000313.1:0-1969 GCF_003176715.1 Micromonospora sp. S4605 | reverse complement strand
CGGGCAGCGTCACCCGGACCCGGCCCAGCCCCTCCGGGTCGGCGACCTCGGTGACCGTGCCGAGGGTGAGCACCGCCGGGGCGGGCGGCCCGGCCGGCGGCGGCGGTGGCGGGGCGGTGCCGAACCGGGTCAGGTGACCATTGCCGTCGACGGTGTGCACCACCTCGGTGAGCACGTACGTGCCCTCGGCCGGCGCGGCCACCCCGGCCAGCGCGATCCGCCGGCCCGGGCGCAGCGCCGGATCGCCCTCGGCCACCCCGTCGGCGGTGACCAGGGCGGCGACCCGGGCGTCCAGGCCGGCCTGGGCCAGCGCTGCCAGTTCGTCGTCGCTGCGCCCGGGCTGGTCGACCGCGGTACGTACCCCGTCCGCGCCCACGTCCGCCGGGTCCGGGTCGGCGGCGGTGCGCCGCCCGCAGCGCGGCGTGCCGGCCCGCTGGGTGATCGGTTCGGCCCGCTGCGGGTGCCAGCCCAGCGCCGCGCTGTCCCCGGCGGCGGCGTCGAGGTTGGTGGAGAGCCGCAGCGCGTGCACCGAGCGGCCCAGCTCCAACGGGACCGGCTCGCCGTACCCCTCCAGGGTCACCAGGCGCAGCCGGTCACCGTCGACGGCCAGGTGCAGCCCGGCCCGGCCGACCACCTCCAGCAGCAGGTCGAGGTCGGTGTGCCGGTGCTGTGCCAGCCGCTCCAGGCGGGGCCCGTCGGTCTCCGCCACCACGGTCAGCCCGACCTCGACGCAGAGCTCCCGGGCCAGGTCGGCGGCGGTCACCGACTCGAACACCCGCAGCCGCTGCCGCTTGCGCAGCCGGTGCAACGCGTCGTACGCCCGCACCCGCAGCAGCGCGGAGCCGTCCGCGGCGTACTCGACCTCGACGCAGGTGACCTCGCCGGCGAAGAGCGCCTCCGGTCGGTCAGCCAGCCGGACGTCCAGGGTGCCGCCGGTGCCCACCGGCGGGGTCAGCGCGGCGGCACCGGGCGCGGTGGCGAGCGCCACCTCGCACTGGGTGGGCTGGTCGAGCCGCGCGGCCACCCGTACCGACACCACCCGCCGGGTCGCGCCGTCGGGCAGCGCCACGCCGTCGAGCAGCACGGTGAGCGCGGGCGGCGCGGCGACGGTCACGGCGCACCTCCGGCGGGCGGGGGTGAGCCGGCGACCGCGCCGGGCGGTGGGACGGCGAGCGCGGTGCCGGCCGGCACGGTGAGCGGGTCGGTGATCCGGTTGTGCTCGGCCAGCAGCCGCCAGCGCAGCGGGGAGCCGAGCGCGTCGTGGGCGAGCAGGTCGAACCGTACGCCCGAGTAGTCGGGCTCGGCCGCGCCGTCGCCGGCGGCCACCACGGCGCTGCCGGGCGCGGCGGCCGGGGTGCCGGCGGCGGCCAGTTCCTCGGCGAACCCCTCCCGCGCCCGGTCGGCCGACTCGGCCACCCGGACCAGCTTGAGTCGCAGCCAGGACCGGCGGGGCGAGCCGGTCACGGTGAACGCGTCGAAGCGTTCCGCCACGGCGACGATCACGCCGGGCACGTTCCAGGTCTTGCCCCAGACCAGCCGCACCAGCGGCGGCCGCAGCCAGCCGTGCTCGGTGGTCGAGTTCTCCGCGAGCAGCCACAGTGGCCGGGTGAGCGCCCGCACGTCGGAGGGGCGGACCTGACCCTCCGCGAAGTCCACGTCGAAGAGCAGGTCCAGCACGAGTTCGGTACGCCCGCCGCCGGTGAACACCAGCGGGTCGTCGGCGAGCCCGGCACCGGTCAGTTGCCCGCCCGGCGCGCCCCGGGGTCGGATCCCGGCCAGCCGGGTCACCTGCACGGTCTCCGGGTTGAGCAGACAGTCCACCCGTTCGCCGGTGGCGTCGACGAGGAAGGCGACCCGTTCCATCAGGCACCCGCCTGTTCCCGGTCCAGCCGACGTAGGTGCGCGGGGTCCACCGTGTCCCCGGCCGGCGTCCACAACGCCCGGTCATCCGGCAGCGCCGGCCACGGAC
>NZ_QGSW01000472.1:0-1984 GCF_003176715.1 Micromonospora sp. S4605 | reverse complement strand
CCCGGGTTCGACGTAATTCGGGGACCTGGAGAGCTGAAATTTTGGTTCTGACCTGGGCGGAGATGGGTGGGACCGCCTGGAGGGCGTTTCTCTAGGCGGTGGCGTTTGGGCTGGTCAGCGGGGTGGGGGCTGAAGGTCGAGGACCTGCTTGGGGTGGGGGATGCCGAGCTTGGCGAGCAGGTCTCGCTGGGGCTTGGTCAGGCTGGTGACCTGCTGGAATGTGCCGGTGGGACCGGTGAATGTTCCGACGTGGAGGCGTTGGAGTTCACGGCGGGCTCGGGGCCAGGTCGTGCCGGACCGGGTCTCGATGATGCGGATGAGCAGGAGGGCGAGCCAGCACAGGACGACGTGGGCGCGGATGCGTTCTTCGAGCCGGTGGTAGACCGGCCGGAGGTCGATGATTTGCTTCATGTCGCGCCAGCCGCGTTCGACTTCCAGCAGTTGCTTGTAGCCCAGGGCGATGTCCTCGGCGCTCAGGTGGGGGTCCGAGCAGCGCAGGAGGTACTTGCCGTCGAGGTTTTCCTCCGCCTTGATCCTGGCCTGGTCGACACGGAGCTTGCCGGCGGGGGTGGCGCGGAGGTAGCGGTTCAGTCCGGGCTTGCCGGCGATCTTCCCGCGCACCTCGCCGCGCTTGAATTCGCTGAGCTTGTCCGTGTCGGCGATCAACTCCTGCAGGTGGGCGACGAGTTGCTTTCGCATGTGCTTGTCGCGTTCGGCGGCTTCGGGGTTGTGGCAGATCACGAACCGGTCGGTGTCGCTGATCCGCACTTCCTTGACGCGCATGTTCTCGGCGATCTCGGTGTAGCGGCCCTGCCGGGACAGGGCGGCCTTGACCTCGGGCGATCCGGAGCGGAGCTTCTCGCCGATGATGTAGGCGTGGTCGCCCTGCCGCAGGTAGCGGCGGTTCTCGGCGGAGGAGAAGCCGCGGTCGGTCACCCACACGATCTTCGAGAGGGTCCAGTCCCGCATCTCGTCCTTGACCTGCCGGATCACCGTCTGGTCGGAGGCGTTGCCCGGCCAGCACCAGCAGCGCACCGGGATGCCGTCCCGGGTGACGGCCATGCCGATGACGATCTGCGGCAGGTCGTCGCGGGAGTCCTTGGACTTGCCGTAGGCGCGGAACCCGCCGTGGTTCGCGTCGCCGTTCGCCTCACTGTCGTGAAGCGGGCGGCCGGCGTCGTCGCGGGCGACGGGAGCGTCGGGCTCCTCCAGCTCGAAGTAGGTGCTGGTGGTGTCGAAGAACAGCAGGTCCACTTCGAGGTTCAGCAGGGTGGCGACGGAGTCGAAGACCTGCTTCTCCAGGTCATCGGTGACCTCGTGCAGCCAGTCCATCGCCCGGTAGCAGGGCTGTTCGCCGATCTCGGTCAGTCCGTCGATGTGCGCGTCGTTGGTGATCCAGTCGGCGGCGGCAAGCTTGGACGACGGCGCCAGCGCCCGGTTGGCGACCAGGGCGAACAGCACCCGCTCGGTGGTGGTCATGTCCCGAGGCCGGCCGCGCTTGGGCTGCCCGACCCGGGCCACGATCTGGTCGATCTTCAACCTGCGCCACAGGTGGTCGAGCACGTAGGTGCCGCCGAACGGCACCGAGGAGACGAACTCCAGGTCGGATGCGGCGGTGGCCACGAGCGCGTCGCCAGGCTCCAGCAACTTCGATAGAGACACGACCAGGCGCTTGACCGCATCGCGGTCGAGTTGATCCTCGCGGCCGAAGGTGAACAGCACCTTGGGCACCGCCCGGCCCTTGGCCGGGTCCCACTCGTTGTGGGCCAGGTGCAGGTACCGGACCGTGCCGGACTTGTTCTCCCGCTTCGTCGTCTTCACATACACGGCTCTAGACAATACGAGATACGTCCAGGCTGGCACGCGTTAGTCCAGGAGATCGCGTCTCTAGGGACTTCTGGCCTTCTCTGCCTCTCGCGACCCGCCGACCAGCGCATTCCGCCTCGCAGGACCTCCAGGCCCGCCGAATTACGTCGAACCCGGG
>NZ_QGSW01000377.1:0-1987 GCF_003176715.1 Micromonospora sp. S4605 | reverse complement strand
GCGTTCCGCAGCTCGGCGTCGATATAGTCCGCGAATTTGGGGTTTGAGCTGGGCAAACGCCGGTAGGCCCGGTGACTGGGCGTGTCACTAGGCAGTTGTGTTGTTGCAGGTCAGGCGGTTGCGGGTGTGGCGTCGAAGATCCGAGGCGGTTCGGTGATCTTCAGCTTGGTGAGCAGGGCCTTCTGGGGTTGGGACAGCTCGGTGCGCTGGGCGAACGTGCCGGCGGGGCCGGTGAACACGCCCAGGTGCAGCCGGTCGATCTCGGTGCGGATCGCGGTCCAGGTGCGGCCGGTTTCGGTCTCGGCGACCCGGATCAGCAGCAGGGCCAGCCAGCAGAGCAGGATGTGGGCGCGGATGCGGTCCTCGCGGTGGTGGAACACCGGGCGCAGGTCGAGGGTGGTCTTCATGTCGCGCCAGCCGCGTTCGACTTCGAGCAGTTGCTTGTAGCCCAGGGCGATGTCCTCGGCGGACAGTGTTGGGTCGGAGCAGCGCAGCAGGTACTTGCCGTCCAGCCGCTGCTCCGCCTTGACCTTGGCCTGGTCGATGCGCAGCAGGCCCTTGGGCGTGACGCGCAGGAACCGGTTCAGGCCGGGCTTGGTCGAGATCACGCCGCGGAGCTCGGCGCGTTTGGTGGCCGACAGCCGGTCGGTGTCGTCGATCAGGTCGGTGAGCTGGGCGATCAGCCGGGTCCGGACGGCGGCGTCGCGGTCGGCGGCCTCAGGGTTGTAGCAGATGACGAACCGGTCGTCGGTGTCGATGTTGACTTCCTTGACCTGCAGGTTGTCCGCGACGGTGGCGTAGCGGCCCTGCCGTGCGAGGGCGGCGTCGGCTTCGCTGGTGCCGGCGCGCAGCTTCTCGCCGAGGATGTAGTGCCCGCCGCCCTGTTGCAGGAAGCGGCGGTTCTCAGCGGAGGCGAAGCGGCGGTCGGCGACCCAGACGATGCGGGCCAGGCTCCACTCGCGCATGTCGGTCTTGACCTGCCGGATCAGGGCGGAGTCGCCGGTGTTGCCGGGCCAGCACCACACCCGCACGGGAATGCCGGTGCGGGTGACGGCCATCCCGACCACGACCTGGGGCAGGTCGTCGCGGGAGTCCTTGCTCTTACCATGCGTGCGGAACCCGGCCTGCTTGACTGCGGCCGGGTCGCCTTCGGCCACGACCTTGCCCAAGGCGTCGCGCCACAGCGGTTCGTCGGCCTCGTCGAGTTCGAAGTAGGTGCTGGTGGTGTCGAAGAACAGCAGGTCGACCTCGAGGTTGAGCAGGTCGGCGATCTGGTCGTAGACACCGCGGGTCAACGCAGGTTCGACCTCGATCAGCTGGTCCATCGCCCGGTAGCAGGCGTCGTCGGTGACATGTGGCAGGCCGGGCAGGTGCACGTCCTGGCAGATCCACTCGGCGGCGGCCAGCTTGCTCGACGGCGCCAGGGCCCGGTTCGCGACCAGCGCGAACAGCACCCGCTCCACGTCGACCTCCCGCCGCGCCGAGCCGACCAGCGGCCGCAGGACGGTGTCGATACGCAGACGGCGCCACAGCCCGTCGAGCAGCCACGCCCCGCCCAGCGGCCTCGACTGTTCGAACGACAACCCGGCCGGCGCGGCCGCGGCCAGGGCGTCGGCCGGGGCCAGCAGCCGCGACAACGCGTCCACCAGGCGGCGGATACCGGCCACGTCGAGCTGGTCCTCACGGCCGAACGAGTACAACACCCGGGTCTTGGACGCCTTCGCGGCCGGGTCCCACTCATTGTGGGCCAACTGCAGGTAGCGGATCGTCTGCCCGTCGCGGGTCTTGCGGGTCGACGCCTTCACGTACACGAGGAACGACCGTACACCGACTATGAGACCCGGCATAGACCAGCAGCTCATAACAGTTATACACAGGCAGGCGTGTCACTAGGCGATTTCGCGGTTTCCACCAGGCCGCAACGCCTTGACCTGCGCCTTCACGCCGCAACGCCGACTATATCGACGCTGAGCTGCGGAACGCAGGT
>NZ_QGSW01000287.1:0-1994 GCF_003176715.1 Micromonospora sp. S4605 | reverse complement strand
CCCGGGTTCCGCAGTTCGTAGACACATGAGCTCGGTCCGTCTCGGGTTTGTGCTGGTTACGGGCCTGCGGTTGGCCGGGATCCGGTGTACGGGGTCGAAAGTGTGGTAACACGACTGGAAGGCTTTCCCTTGTCTGGTTAGGCATGTCGTGGTTTGCTCGTGGTCATGTATCTGCGGTTCACGTCGCGGACCAACGCCGACGGCAGGGTGGTGCGTTACGTGGCCCTGGCCCACAACCGGCGGGTGGACGGGCGGACCAAGCCCGACGTGTTGATGAACCTCGGCCGCGTGGACCGCCTCGACGTCGAGGGGCTGCGCCGGCTGGCCGCGTCGATCAACAAGCACTTCGGCGACGTCGACGTGCTCGGCGATGCCGCCGAGGCGGGGCTTGCCGCGGGCACGGCCCCCCTCGAAGTCATCGACGCCCGACCGATCGGGGCGACGTGGCTGCTGGACGGGCTGTGGCGGCGGCTGGACGTCGCCGCGGCGGTGCGCGCCGCAACGGACGGGCGCCGGTTCACCACGAACATGGAACGGGTGCTGTTCGCGCTGGTCGCCAACCGGGCGGTCGCGCCGATGAGCAAGCTGTCGGCCGCCGAGTGGGTCCGCGAGGACGCCCTGATCAGTGGCCTGCCGGCGATGGATGAGGACCACGCGTACCGGGCGATGGACCTGCTCATCGATGCCGACACCGCCGGCCGGGTGCAGGAAGCGGTGTTCTTCGCCGTGGCCAACCTGCTCAACCTTGAGGTGGACCTGCTGTTCTTCGACACCACCAGCACCTACTTCGAACGCGATGGCGAAGACGACGGCGACGACGCGTTCCGCCGGTTCGGGCACTCCAAGGACCACCGCGGTGACCTGCCGCAGATCGTCATCGGCCTGGCGGTGACGAAGGAAGGCATCCCGGTGCGGGTCTGGTGCTGGCCCGGCAACACCAACGACCAGCAGGTCCTCGCCGAGGTCAAAGATGACATGCGCGACTGGCGGCTCGGCCGCGTCATCACCGTGGTCGACCGTGGCTTCTCCTCCGCGGACAACCTGGCCTACCTGCGCCGAGCCGGCGGGCACTACATCGCCGGGATGCGCATGCGCGACGGCAACCCCCTCGTCGACCAGGTCCTGTCCCGCCAAGGCCGCTACCAGCAGGTCCGCGACAACCTGCGCGTCAAGGAAGTCACCGTGCAGGGGCAGGACGCCCGGTTCGTCATCTGCCACAACCCCGAGCAGGCCGAACGTGACAAGCAGCTGCGCGACGACGCCATCGCCCGCATCAACGCCGAGCTCGCCCGGATAGCCGAGCAACGCCGGCGGGACGCCACGCGCCCACCCGGTGACAAGACCCGCAAGCGCAACGAGGCCGCGCACCTACGCGCCGAGTGCGCCCTACGTGACCACCCGAGCCTGGGCCGCTGGCTGATCCAGCAGCCGAACGGACGCCTGAAGGTCAACAACGCCAAGGTCAAGACCGAGTCCCGCCTGGACGGCAAGTACCTCATCGCCACCTCGGACCCGCACATCAGCACCGAGGACGTCGCCCTGGGCTACAAGAACCTCCTGGAAGCCGAACGCGGCTTCCGCGACCTGAAGTCCGACCTGCTGCTCCGCCCGGTCTTCCACCGCCTCGAACACCGCATCCGCGCCCACGTGCTCATCTGCTGGCTCGCCCTGCTCCTGACCCGCGTCGCGGAACGCGCCACCGGCCTTCCCTGGCGAAACATCAACCGGCAACTCGGGCGAATCGCGCAGGTAACCCTCGCCGGTCCCGCCGGCACCGTCGTGCAGACCACCCCACTCAAGCCCGAACAGAAGGCCATCTACCAGGCACTTTCCATCCAGCCACCGCCCCGCGTCACCACATTCGACCCCACATAACCAAGATCAAAGAACATGCCAAGGGCGTGGACACACGACTCTCTCTAGACATGCATCAATCTTCGCTGCTCAACGCCCAGATTCCGATGATCGTTTGACCACAAACTGCGGAACCCGGG
>NZ_QGSW01000191.1:0-1997 GCF_003176715.1 Micromonospora sp. S4605 | reverse complement strand
TACATGTACATCTGCGACGCCGAGCTGTCCCGACGGCTGATCACCGAGGCCAAGCTGACCCCGCAGCGGGCATGGCTGGGCGAGGTCTCGGCCGTGGTGTTGCAGCAGGCACTCGCGGACTTGAACACCGCGTACCGGAACTTCTTCAACTCCCTGTCTGGCAAACGCAGGGGCCGCACGGTCGCGCCGCCGCGGTTCCGGTCGCGCAAGGACAACCGGCAGGCCATCCGGTTCACCAAGAACTCCCGGTTCAAGGTCCTCGACAATGGCCGCCTGCGCCTACCGAAGGTCGGCGACCTGCCCGTGCGCTGGTCACGCAACCTTCCGGCGGACCCGTCGTCCGTGGCGATTATCCGGGACGCATCTGGGCGGTACTTCGCGTCGTTCGTCGTGCAGGCCACCGACGAACCGCTGCCGCCGGTCGACTCCGAGGTGGGTATCGACCTGGGGCTGACGCACTTCGCGGTCCTCTCCGACGGCACGAAGGTCACGGCACCGACGTTTCTGCGCCGCGCGGCCCGCAAGCTCAAGCGGTTGCAGCAGGATCTGTCCCGCAAGCAGCGGGGCAGCAGCAACCGCAAGAAGGCCGTCAAGAAGGTGGCTCGGGCGCACGCCCGGGTGGCCGACACCCGGCGGGACTGGCAGCACAAGCTGTCCACGGCGATCATCCGCGACAACCAAGCGGTGTACGTCGAGGACCTGTGCGTGGCTGGTCTCGGCCGTACCCGGCTGGCGAAGTCCGTGTACGACGCCGGGTGGGCCAGCTTCACCGCAATGCTGGAGTACAAGGCCGCCCGCGCCGGGCGCAGGTTCGGGAAGATCAACCGTTTCGCACCCACGTCGCAGACCTGCTCAGCGTGCGGCCGGATCGACGGACCCAAGCCGCTCAACGTCCGGTCATGGACCTGCCCATGCGGGGCAACCCATGACCGGGACGTGAACGCGGCGATCAATGTGTTGGCCCAGGGACGCTGGGACAACCCAAACGCCTGTGGAGCGCAGGTAAGACCGGCATCCGTGCCGGCACCGCGCCGTGAAACAGGAATCCGCCCGGGCGCCACGCGCTGTTCCACGCGCAGCGCGGAGGGAGTCCCCGCCCTTCAGGGCGGGGAGAACGTCAACGGCCGAACCTGGTGATGACGTCCCGGCGGACGGGTTCGTGGAGAACGAGTGGGTGGGGCGGGAGCTGCGGATCGGTGACGCGCTGGTGCTACGGGTGCTGGCGGCCACGCCGCGCTGCGCGGTGCCGACCCTGGCGCACGGCGAGCTGCCCCGTCAGGTGGCGGCGCTGCGGGCTCCGGCGCGGCTCAACCGGGTCGCGCCCCTGCCCCAGCTCGACCCGCAGCCCTGCGTCGGTGCGTACGCGCTGGTGGTGCGGGCCGGGCGGGTTGCGCAGGGGGCGCTGGTCGAGGTCGCTGAGCGGGTTCAGTCGTTGTCCTCGTCGTCGCCGGGCACCCCGGTGACCCGGTCGAGCAGGTCGTTCAGGCGGTCCGCGGCGTCCGGCGAGATCCGCTCCCGCTCCTCCGCCTCGGCGATGCGCTCGCGCAGGTCCTCGATCCGCTTGGCGCGGTCCTTCGGCTTGCCCCGGGCCAGGTCGACGAGCTTGTCCCGCAGTTCCTCGACGGTCCGCCGGTCGATCTCGCCCCGGGCCTGGATCTGGGCGAGCAGCGCGGCGAACTCGGCGGCCAGTTGCCGGAACCCAACCGGCTGCGGCCCGTTGCTGGTCGACGGTGGGGCGCTGCTCGGCTCCGGCGCGGGCTCGCTGCTGGTGGGCGGTGCGGCCGGGGCGGTGGCGGACGGACCGGCCGTACTGGGCGCGGTGCCGTCGCCGTCGGCGAGCACGAGCACCCCGACCAGGCCGAGCAGCAGCGCCAGGCCGGCCGCGACCAGCCCGGTCAGCGCCCGGTTCGACCGGTCGGGAGATCGCTGCGGCCCCGTCGGGCCCGGCGTCGCGCCGGCGGCGGGCCGGGGGTACGCCAGGGACCGGTCGACCAGGG
>NZ_QGSW01000266.1:0-2005 GCF_003176715.1 Micromonospora sp. S4605 | reverse complement strand
CCTGCGTTCCGCGTAATTCAGGGGGGCTAGAGACATGATCTGGGGCGTGAGCTGGGGGAACGCGTGGACGTATGCCTGTCGGGCGTGTCTCTAGGCGGTGGTGTCGCTGCTGGTCAGCGGCTCGCGGGGGCGAGTTCGATGATCTGCTTCGGGGCGGGGATGTCGAGCTTGGCGAGCAGGTCGCGTTGGGGCTTGGACAGCTCGGTGCGCTGGCGGAACAGGCCGTTGGGGCCGGTGAAGGTGCCGGCGTGGAGCCGGTCGAGGTGGCGGCGGATGTTGTGCCAGGTGTCGCCGATGGTGGTCTCGGCGATGCGGATGAGGAGTAGGGCGAGCCAGCACAGCACGACGTGGGCTCGGATGCGTTCTTCGAGCCGGTGGTAGACCGGCCGCAGGTCCAGGATCTGCTTCATGTCGCGCCAGCCGCGTTCGACCTCGAGGAGCTGCTTGTAGCCCAAGGCGATGTCGGCGGCGGTGAGGTGCGGGTCCGAGCAGCGCAGCAAGTACTTGCCGTCGAGGTTGGCCTCCGTCTTGCACTTGGCTTTGTCGATACGCAGCAGCCCGCCGGGGGTGACGCGCAGGTACCGGTTCAGGCCGGGCTTGGTCGAGATCCGGCCGCGGAGCTCACCGCGCTTCATGACCGGCAGCGTGTCTGACCCGGCGATCAGCTCGTCGAGCTGGGCGACGAGCTGGTCGCGGATGTGGGCATCGCGCGTCGCGGCGTCGGGGTTGTGGCAGATGACGAACCGTTCGGTCTCCGACACCTTCACTTCCTTGACCCGCATGTTCTGTGCGACCTCGGTGTAGCGCCCTTGCCTGGACAGGGCGGCCTTGATCTCCGGGGAGTCCGAGCGCAGCTTCTCACCGATGATGTAGGAGTGGTCGCCCTGGCGTAGGTAGCGGCGGTTGCGCTCGGAGGAGAAGCCCCGGTCCGCGACCCACACGATCTTCGACAGGGTCCAGTCCCGCATGTCGTCCTTGACTTGGCGGATCAGCTTGGAGTCGGCGGTGTTCCCGGGCCAGCACCACACCCGGACCGGGATCCCGTCGCGGGTGACCGCCATCCCGATCACGATCTGCGGCAGGTCGTCGCGGGAGTCCTTCGACTTGCCGTAGGTCCGGAACCCGGCGTTGGTCGCCTCGCCGTCCTCCTCGCCCTCGTCGCCGTCGCCGTCGGTGGGTAGGCGGTGGCCGCGTTCGTCGCGGCCCACGGGGGTGTCGGGGTCGGCCAGCTCGAAGTAGGTGGAGGTGGTGTCGAAAAACAGCAGGTCGACCTCGAGGTTCAGCAGGTTCGCCACCTGGCCGAACACCCCGATCTCCAGCCGTTCGCGTACATCGTGGAGCCAGTCCATCGCCCGGTAGCAGGCGTCGTCGCTGGTCTCGGGTAGGCCGTCGATGTGCACGTCGTGGTTGATCCAGTCCGCGGCGGCCAGCTTCGACGACGGGGCGAGCGCCCGATTCGCGACCAGGCCGAACAGCACCCGCTCGGTCACGTCGGTGTCGCGGGGCCGGCCGCGGCGCGGCGTGGTGTCCAGACCCCGCAACACGGTGTCGATGCCCAGCCGGCGCCACAGCGCGTCGAGGGTGAACGTGCCACCCCACGGCCGTGACTCCAGGAACTGCAGCTGCGAGCCTGCCGTCGCGGCCAGCGCGTCGGCCGGGTCGAGCAGTCGGGCCAGGGACGCGACCAGCCGCTTGACCGCGTCCCGGTCGAGCTGGTCCTCCCGCCCGAACCCGTAGAGGATCTTCGGGACGGACCGGCCGGCCACCGGGTCCCACTCGTTGTGGGCCAAGTGCAGGTAGCGGACCTGACCGCTCTTCGTCTTCCGCACCGTCGTCTTCACGTACATCGCTCTAGACGATAGATCATCAGGAACCTGCCCACCAGTGCGTATCCCGATAGGCGTTTCTCTAGGCGATCCTCGGCCCGACAGTCGACCACACGGCCCTGACCACGAGCTTCATCCGGTCAGGATCTCTAGACCAGACGAATTACGCGGAACGCAGG
>NZ_QGSW01000376.1:0-2062 GCF_003176715.1 Micromonospora sp. S4605 | reverse complement strand
CCCGCGGGTCGCGCTCGGCGCCGCCGCGCTGCCGCCGGCCGCGCTGCTCGCCGTCCGTCGACACTGGCCGGACCTGTCCGGGTACGCCTCGGCGGGGCTGGCCATGGCGGCCGTGCTGGTCGGGCTCGGGCCGCTGGGCGTACCGGCCGATGAGCCGGTGGCGCTCTACGCGGCCGTGGCGGCGCTGCTGGTCGCCCTGGGCGGGTTCCGGACCCGGCCGCCGCTGCCGGTCGGCGAGACCGCGCGGCGGGTGGCCGGGGCGGTGCTGCTGACCGTGGCCGTGCTGGCCGTCGTCCCGGCGGTGCTGACCGCGCTGGTGGCCCCGTACGGCGGCCCGCCGTCGCCCTGGTCGGGGCGGCCCGGCGCGGCGCCCGACCCGGCGGCCCTGCCGGCGGGCCTGGCCCTGACCGTGCTGGCGCTCGCCGCCGTGGTGGCCGGCTGGCCGGGTCGTGCCGGAGGGGCCGGCGACGGCTCGACCACCGAACCCGGGCCGGCCGCCCCGGGCGGTGCCGCCGTGCCGGCCGGCACCGTTCCGGCCGGTCCCGCCGTCCCGGGCGGTGCTGCCGTTCCTGGCGGTGCCACCGTCTCGGCCGGCACTCCGACCGGTGCCGCCGTCCCGGCCGACCTCACTCCGGGTGTTGCCGCCGTCCCGGCCGGCAGCACCTCGGGCGGCGCCGGCGTCCTGGTCGGCGGCGGTTCGACGGTGTCTCGTGGGCCGCAGGGCTGGTGGTCGGCCGCGCTCACCGCCCTGCCGTTCGCCGCGGCCGCCGCGCCGGTGCTGCTGGTGGCCGCGGGCGCGCCCTGGCCCGTGGTGCCGGCCGTCGTGCTGGCCCTCGGCGTGACGGCGCTGCTGCTCGCCGCCCTGGCCGCGCCGCGCCCGCTGCTCGTCCCGGTCACCGCGCCGGTGGGGCTGGTGCTGACCGGATCCGGGATGCTCGGCCTGCTGGCCACCCGGGCCGGCACCCTTGCCGGCCTCGGCGTGCTGGTGGTGACCGCGACCGTGGTCGGTGTCGCCGGGCGCCGGGCCGAGGTACGCCTCGCCGGGACTCTGGTCGCCGTGGCCGCCGCCACCGCGCTCGCGGTCACCGCGCCGCTGGCCGGCGGTCTGCCGCTGCGTGCGGCCGCGTTCAGCGTGCTGGCGGTGGCGGCGCTCACCCTGGCCGTCGCCGCCGCCCTGGCCGGCCGGTGGCACCCGACAGCGGCCACGCTGGACGCCGCCGCCCAGGCGGTGGCGCTGGTCGGGCTGCTGCTCACCGGGGGCTCGCTCCGGCACGCCGCGGCGGTGTGCGTGCTCTGGGGGGCCGCCGTCGCGCTGCGGCTGCTGCGTCGGGGCGAGTCCGCCGGCCGGCGGTGGGCGTTCGCCGGCATCGCCGGCGGCACCGAGCTGCTCGGCGCGTGGCTGCTGCTGGCGGCTGGGGGTGTGGCGGTGCTGGAGGCGTACACCCTGCCGGCCGCGGCGCTCGCCCTCGGTGCCGGCACGCTGGCGCTGCGCACCCGCCCGGGGCTGAACAGCTGGCTCGCGCTCGGCCCCGGGCTGGCCGCCGGGCTGCTGCCCAGCCTGGTGTCGGTGCTGGTGGCACCGGAGCCGCAGCCGTGGCGTCGGCTGCTGCTCGGCGCCGCCGCGCTGGCCGTGGTGCTGGCCGGGGCGAGCCGACGGTGGCAGGCCCCCGTGCTGCTCGGCGGGGGCACCCTCACCCTGCTCGCGGTGCACGAGCTCGGCCGCGGCTGGGACCTGCTGCCCCGGTGGATCTTCCTGGCTGTCGGCGGGCTGGCGCTGATCGGGCTCGCCGCCACGTACGAGCGGCGGCGGCGGGACCTGGCCCGGCTGCGCGCCGCCGTGGGCCGGATGAGCTGAGCCGCCAGGGCGTCCGAGCCGAGTCGGGCCGGTCCTGGATGAGGTTGGCCGGCGTCCCACTCGCGCCCGAAGGCGTCGTGTCCGGTGCCGGCACGCTGGCGCTGCGCACCCGCCCGGGGCTGAACAGCTGGCTCGCGCTCGGCCCCGGGCTGGCCGCCGGGCTGCTGCCCAGCCTGGTGTCGGTGCTGGTGGCACCGGAGCCGCAGC
>NZ_QGSW01000183.1:0-2100 GCF_003176715.1 Micromonospora sp. S4605 | reverse complement strand
CACCCCACACCGGCGTCCAAACCCGGCACCCGCCACCCCACCGGGCACCGCGATCCAGACATCCCGGGCGTCCGCGGACAGCCACCACGCCACCGGACCCCCGGGCCAGCACCGGACAACGGCCTGTCGCCGGGACAACGGCCGGTCGCCGGACAACGGTTCCGTCGGCTCTGGATGCCGCCACATCGCCGACGCGGAGTGGATCACGACTGGAAGAGCGCCCTGGGCCAGTGCGCAGGGGTGCCAGGGCGTCGCGGGACGCCAGTGCCGACAATCGCCCGACAGCGTGATGACTCAGCGGCATATTTATGACTCTGAGGTATCACGCCGAGGCGGAACTGCCCGCTCCGGCCACGACACTCCCGAGGCCGGCCGCCGCGGCCACTGACGCCCGGTCGCCAGCCGCCGGTTCGCGTCCTCGATCGCCGCGGCCCTGTTGCTGTTTCACCTCGATGCACGGTTGGCTGCGGCACGGACGGGACGGAGCACCAGCCCGACCCTGGCCACCCCGCCGACACAGTCCATCCCGGCTGGCGACGGCACCACCAGCGGCGGCGACCCGGCATGGTGGGCCGGGACCGGGTCGGGCCAGCCGCCGATCTCCGGAAGCGGGGTCGGCGGCTGGCCCGTGCCAACTGGGAATCAGACGGACCGGGCGGTGGCCGGTGCGTCGTCGGGGCCGGGCTGGGTCGGGATCGCGGGCCGCGGACCCGCAGGCACCGGAGCCGCCACCGGCGCCTCCGCCGGCCAGGACACCTCCGGCGAGCGGTGGAAGGTGATGCCGGCGGCGGTCCAGCGCGGGCCGTGCCCGGCCAGCCGGTCGCGGAACCGGTCCCAGTCGTGCGTGGCCCGCGGCGACCAGCCCAGCTCGGCCAGGGCGGGCAGCCGGGGGAAGAGCATGAACTCGACCTCGGGCAGCGAGGTCACCGACTCGGTCCAGAGCGGTGCCTCGACGCCCAGCACCGCCGCCTCCGGCACGCCCGTCACGTGCGCGCCCGGATCCCACTCGTACGACCGCCGCAGCTCGATCAGGCCGGCCCAGTCGTGCCCGATCGGGGTGTCCGGGGCGTACTTCATGTCCAGGTAGGCGTGGTTGCCGGGGGAGAGGAGGAGCCGGGCGCCCCGGCGTACCGCCTCGGCGGTGGTCGGGTCGTCGGCGTCGGTGCCCCACCACTGGAGCACCCGGTCGTCGACGTGCCCGGCGGGCGCGAGCTGGTGCCAGCCGACCACGGTCTTGCCGAGGCCGGCGACGATCCGCTGCGCCCGCTCGACGAAGCCGGTGTACGCCTCCCCCTTCACCTTGAACGCCTCGTCCCCGCCGATGTGCAGCCACCGGCCCGGCGTCATCGCGGCCACCTCGGCGAGCACGTCGGTGACGAAGTCGGACGTCCGCTCGCTGGCCGGGTCGACGTAGCTGAAGCCGACCTCGGTGCCGGTGTACGGCGTCGGCACGATTCCCGCCGAGGCCAGTTCGGGGTACGCGACCAGCGCCGCGTTGGTGTGCCCGGGCAGGTCGATCTCCGGCACCACGGTGATGTGCCGCTCGGCCGCGTAGGCGACGATCCGCTGGTAGTCGGCCTTCGTGTAGTACCCGCCAGGGCCGTCGCCCACCTCGCCGACCCCGCCGACGGCGGCCAGCCGAGGCCAGGAGTCGATGGCGATCCGCCAGCCCTGGTCGTCGGTGAGGTGCAGGTGCAGGTGGTTGAGCTTGTACCGGGAAAGGTGGTCGACCACCCGCAGCACGTCCTCGACGCCGAAGAAGTGCCGGGCCACGTCGAGCATCGCGCCCCGGTAGGCGAACCGCGGCCGGTCGGTGATCGACCCGCCGGGAAGTGCCCACCGCTCGGCCACCGGGGTGCGGCTCTCGATCGCCGCCGGCAGCAGCTGGCGCAGCGTCTGCACACCGTGCAGCAGTCCGGCGGGTCCGGCCGCGGCGATGCGTACCCCCGTCGGGGTGACGTCCAGCTGGTAGCCCTCCGGGCCGAGGGTCTCGTCGTCGACCAGCACCAGCGCGATGCCGCCGGCCGGCTCGGGCCGGGCGGCGTCGGTGACCGGCAGCGGGTATCCGGTGGCCGGGCGGAGCAGCGCGGCCAGCTGCTC
>NZ_QGSW01000250.1:0-2163 GCF_003176715.1 Micromonospora sp. S4605 | reverse complement strand
CGGTGGACGCCAACGGCGGATCCGGCTTCGCCGCGGTCAGCGTGCCGATCGCCGCAGTCCGGCTGGCGCAGGGCGTGGGCCGGCTGATCCGGGCGACCGGCGACCGGGGCGTGGTGGCGGTGCTCGACTCGCGGCTGGAGACGGCCCGCGGCTACGGCCCGTTCCTGCGCCGCTCGCTGCCGCCGTTCTGGTACACCACCCGCTCCGACGTCGCCCGCGGCGCCCTCGAACGCCTCGCCAAGTCCTGACCCCGCACCTCACCCCTCATCTCAGGATCCGCACCTACAGCGAACGAGTGGCCTTCCCGGCTGGGGAGGCCACTCGTTCTCAGTTCGTGCGCGAATCTTGCGCGAGGTGGGAAGGGCGGGCTCAGGGGGCCTGGGAGGCGACCACGACGGCGTCGGGTGGGGTGTCCGGGACGGTGCGGGCGGCGAGGCGGCGGACCGCGGTGTTCAGCACGGCGATCAGCGGCACCGAGACCAGCGCGCCGGTGATCCCGGCGAGGACCACCCCGGCGGCGATGCCGATGATCACCGCGAGCGGGTGGATGGCCACCGCCCGGCCCATGATCAGCGGCTGGAGCACGTGCCCCTCCAGCTGCTGCACGCCGATCACCGCGCCCAGGATGATCAGCGCGGTCACCGGACCGCTGTCGACCAGCGCGACCAGCACCGCGACGCCGCCGGAGAGGGTGGCACCGACGATCGGGATGAACGCGCCGAGGAAGACCAGCGCGGCGAGCGGGAAGGCGAACGGGATGTCGAAGACGACGAGGAAGATGCCGATGCCGACCGCGTCGATGAAGGCGACCAGCACCGTCGCCCGTACGTAGGCGACCAGCGTCGACCAGGCCGCGCGACCGGCGTCGTCGACCTTCCAGCGCGCCGCCACCGGCAGCAGCCGGACCAGGAAGCGCCAGATCCGGTTGCCGTCGCGGAGGAAGAAGAAGGTGGCGAAGAGCACCAGCAGGGTGCCGGTGAGCACCTCAGCCAGGGTGGCCGCGGTGGAGAGCGCGCCGCTGGTGAACTTCTCGGTGTTGTTGTTGATCCACTGCTGACCCTCCTCGATGTAGCGGTCGAGTTGACCGTCGGAGAGGTGCAGCGGGCCGGTCTTCAACCAGTTCTGGATCTGCCGGACGCCCTCCGAGGACTTCTCGCTGAGCTCCGGGACGCCCTGGATGAACTCGTTCACCACCAGGGTCAGCGTGCCGATCACCGCGGCCAGGCCGCCGACCAGCACCACCGCGGTCGCCAGCGACCGGGGCAGGCGGGCTCGCAGCAGCCAGCCGACCGCGGGCGCGAGGAGCGCGGAGAGCAGCAGGGCGACCGCGAGCGGAATGATCACGATCCGGATGGTTCCGACGATCTTCAGCAGCGCCCAGGCCACGACGCCGATCACGATCAGCCGCCAGGACCAGGCGGCGGCGATCCGCAGCGCGTGCGGCACGTCCGCGTCGTCGCGGCTGGAGGTGGAGTTGTGCACGGCGGACGGCGGCTCCGCCCCAACCACCGTCGCCGTCGCTGGGGCCGCCGGCCCGGGAGCGGCCGGGGTGGCCACCTCGGCCGGCTCGGGAACCGCCGCGGACCTGGTCCGGCCGGAGCGCACCGATTCGCGTCCCGACTCGTACGCGCGACGCAGCCGTCCGCGTACCCGCTCGAAGCGGCTCAAGCGCACCTCCTGGCATGAGAACCGGCCCGTCCACGGTGTCAGGTCGCACAGGATACGCCTGACCACGTCACCGTAGGGCAGTTCCGCCACCCAGTGCCCCGGCGCCGGGCGGCGTAACCACCGGCCGCCGGTCAACCCGGACACGGTACCGTCTGCGGCGTGACCGCCGACAAGAATCTCGACTCCGGCCTGCCGATCCGGCTGCTGCACGACCGGGTGCTGGTGCGGATGGAGGGGAGCGAGGGCGAGCGCCGCTCCACCGCCGGCATCGTGATCCCGGCGACGGCCGCCGTGGGCAAGCGCCTGGCCTGGGCGACCGCGGTCGGGGTGGGGCCGAACGTCCGCTCCATCGTCTCCGGCGACCGGGTGCTCTTCGACCCCGACGACCGCTCCGAGGTCGAACTGCACGGCCGCGGGTACGTACTGCTGCGCGAGCGCGACGTGCACGCCGTCGCCGCCGAGCGGGTGGAGAACGACTCCACCGGTCTCTACCTC
>NZ_QGSW01000394.1:0-2167 GCF_003176715.1 Micromonospora sp. S4605 | reverse complement strand
CCACATAACCAAGATCAAAGAACATGCCAAGGGCGTGGACACACGACTCTCTCTAGACATGCATCAATCTTCGCTGCTCAACGCCCAGATTCCGATGATCGTTTGACCACAAACTGCGGAACCCGGGTAAGTGCAAGCCCGACAAATCAACAGGTCGGTCTGCGGCGGAACGGCGACTCGTGATCGCGGGCTAGCACAACTCGGCGTATCACCGGGCCGCCGCCAGCCGAGCGCCAGCCAGGGCCGCGTCGACCAGGTTCCGCGTCCGATCGATTGCCTCTGGCCACTCCCCCGCATAGGTGTTCAGGGTGATGATCGGCGTCGCATGCCCCAGCGCCATCTGAACCGAGGGCTGGCACGGACGGAGCTCCGAGCTTTCAGCTGTGCCCGGACTGCGGACACGGTGCACAGAGCTGTAAGCGAGACGTCGGGCAGCGGCGAGGCAGCAGGAAGGCAGCGAACGCCTCGATGCGGATCGGTCCCGGACGTCAACCGACGAGGTATGGACCCTGCTCGTTGACGCAGGCCGCCACCAGCTGGCAGCAGCCGACTGCTTGAGCCGGCATCCCCCGACGGGGGTCGCGGCTGATGTTGGAACATGGACGACGAGCGATGGGCCGGCAAGATTGTCGGGCGCAAGCCGGGCACAACTGACGCCGACAAGGGCTGTCAACTGCTGTAAGACAAGGAGAGACCTCGCCTAGCTCAGGAGGCCGATCCGTCCGATCTGAGATGATCCACAGACCGGCCGAGGGGTTCAGGGTTCAAGTCCCCGGCGGCCAACCAGAGACGGCCTCTGAGTGCGGCACGCGGTGAGAGCTCGCGTGTACGGTCCGCGTCAGTGAGAGATCAGGCCGACTGGGACCGCTCGGCCCACGTCAACGGTTGGAGCCCTCGCTCGATCACGTCAAGATCATCGTCATGGATTACCGTCTCCGGGTCGTCAGCCCTCAACTGCTCCCGGACCGCGCGGTAAAACTCTTGCAGAGCATCATTGAGTCTGCCGACGGGAGGCTTGGACGGAGGTTTCCCGGCTCGTGGATCTCGGCTCTCTTCCCCCTGGACCCGCACTGCGTACGCGTGATGGATGACCGTCCGGGCGGCGATCTGGACCCGTGGGCTTCCCAGAAGCCGGAGTTGCTCGCAAGCCAGTCGCATTCTGTGGTGTGCCTCGTCGAGTGCCTTCCGGCGCTCCTCCTGGTCCTCGCTGCGGGAGAATCGTTCGGCATGATGGCGTAGGGCGCGCGTCGAGGCAGCAAAGGATTCGCTGTGTTCGAGCAGCGCGGCGTCCCAGCGTGCGCGGATATCAGCTGCCATCAGCTGCTTGTTCGTCTTTGTGACGGCGTAGGCCCCGAGCGCCGCCGCGATCAGGCCGCCGACGAATGAGAGCACTGCTGCTAGCCACTCCATCCACGGATGCTAGCTGCGTCACCGCCGGCAGCGGCACCGCCGAGAAGCGGCCTTCGGGGAGCTTCTCGTCTATGACATGGCCCTATGCTGCGCTCACCGGTACAGATGCGTGCCCCACAGCTTTCCGCATCTTTCCTTCCAGGACGGCGCGTCCACGGATGAGAGCAGCCAGGAGGCAGCGAACGTGACGGCAGCGGGCGACACGCCACGACACTAGGGTAAACCCGAACGAGGAGTGTGACCAAGTGGTGGCCTGGCTCAAGGCCGGCGCATGGCATCAGCAGTCTTACCTAATTGGAACTGGCTCCTTGAGGTTCCCCCCGGGATGTGGACACCGGGTTATGCCGCGATCTGGTGCAGCGTAGTCGGTTGCAGGGTTTGTTCGTAGTTGGCGGGGCTGAGGTAGCCGAGTGCGGAGTGGCGGCGTCGGTGGTTGTAGAAGGCGATCCAGCGGAACACGTCGCGGCGGGCGTCGGCCTCGGTGGTCCACCGTCGGTGGTCGACGTCGAGTTCCCGCTTGAGGGTGGCGAAGAACGCCTCGGCCAGGGCGTTGTCATACGACGAGCCGGTGCGCCCCATCGAGCGGCGGATGCCGTTTCGTTGGCAGGCGTCGGCGAAGTCGCCGCTGCCGTATTGGGCGAGTTCAATCGGTCGTTGCAACACTGGGCTGTTTCAGGGAGCTTAGCTGCTCGGCGAAGACCTCGGCCGGGGTCTTCCAGCCAAGGCTCTTGCGAGGTCGGTTGTTGACCGCGAGGGC
>NZ_QGSW01000425.1:0-37682 GCF_003176715.1 Micromonospora sp. S4605 | reverse complement strand
GAGGGTGCCGGGGGCGCCCAGGTAGGCGTGGATGGCCGCCGCGGCGGCGCGGCCCTCGGCGATCGCCCAGACGATCAGCGAGGCGCCCCGGTGCATGTCGCCGGCGACGAAGACCCCGTCCACGCCGGTCTGCCAGTCCGGCCGGGCGTCCACCGCACCGCGGGCGTTGCGGGTCACCCCCAGCTGCGCCAGCAGCGGCTGCTCCTCGGTGCCCTCGAAGCCGATCGCCAGCAGCACCAGGTCCGCCGGGAGTTCCCGCTCGGTGCCGGGCAGCGGGGTGACGATCCGCCGGCCGTCCTGCTTCTCCACGGTCACCTCGGCGATCCGGACCGCGCGCACCGCGCCGGTACCGTCGTCGACGAACTCCTGCACCGCGACCGCGAAGACCCGCTCGCCGCCCTCCTCGTGGGCCGGGTAGCTGCGCAGGATCCACGGCCAGGTGGGCCACGGGTCGCGCGCCTCGTCCCGGGCCCGCGGCGGCTGCGGGTACAGGTCCAGCTGGTGTACGCCGGCGGCGCCCTGCCGGTGGGCCACGCCGAGGCAGTCGGCCGCGGTGTCGCCGCCGCCGATGATGACCACGTGCTTGCCGGCCGCGTCGATCGGCGTACCGTCCGGCAGCACCGCGAGCGCCGGCCGGCCCTCGCCGGCGGCCGCGACCACCCGGTTGGCCGCCACCAGGTGTGCCATCGCCTGGTGTACGCCGCGCAGCTGCCGCCCCGGCGTCTCCGGGGTGTCCCGGCCCTGCAACGCGCCGCAGGCCAGCAGCACCGCGTCGTGCTCGGTGCGCAACTGCTCGGCGGTCACGTCGACGCCCACGTTCACCCCGGTGCGGAACCGCACCCCCTCGGCGGCGAGCTGGGCCAGCCGCCGGTCGATGTGCACCTTCTCCAGCTTGAAGTCGGGGATGCCGTACCGGAGCAGGCCGCCGAGCGCGTCGTCGCGCTCGTACACCGTCACCGCGTGACCGGCGCGGGCCAGCTGCTGGGCGGCGGCCAGCCCGGCCGGCCCGGAGCCGACCACGGCCACCGACCGCCCGGACGGCGCGGGCACCGGACGCGGCAGCAGCCCGCCCGCGACGGCCGCGTCGGCGATCTCCACCTCGACCTGCTTGATGGTGACCGGCTCACCGCCGGCGATGCCGAGCACGCAGGCGGCCTCGCAGGGCGCCGGGCAGAGCCGGCCGGTGAACTCCGGGAAGTTGTTGGTGGCGTGCAGCGACTCCACCGCCGCGTCCCAGTTGCCGGTACGGACCAGGTCGTTCCAATCCGGGATTCGATTTCCAAGAGGGCAGCCGTCGTGGCAGAACGGGATGCCGCAGTCCATACACCGGGTGGCCTGCTCGCGGATCAGCTCCTCGCCGGCCGGCGGGTAGACCTCCCGCCAGTCGCTGATCCGCACCGGCACCGGACGCCGGACCGGCAGCCGCCGGTTGTAGCGCAGGAAACCGTTCGGGTCAGGCACGAGCCACCTCCTGGGCTGCCGCCCGCGGGCCGGGCGTGGTCGGCATGGACGAGTCGGACGGCACCGCCGGCGCTGCCGAGGCGGCGGGCGCCGCCAGTGCGGTCATCACCGCGTCGTCGACGTCGCGGCCGGCGGCTTCGGCGGCCCGCATGATCTCCAGCACCCGGCGGTAGTCCCGGGGCACCACCGCGGTGAACTCCGCCACCGCCTCCGGCCAGCGCTTGAGCAGTTCCTCGGCGACCGCCGAGTCGGTCTCGGCGAAGTGCCGTTGCACCAGCTCGTGCAGCACGGCCTGCTCCTCCTCGGCCAGCGGCGCCAGGTCGACCAGCTCGGTGTTGACCCGGCGCCGGTCGAGCTGCCACACGAAGGCGGTGCCGCCGGACATGCCGGCGGCGAAGTTGCGGCCGGTCGGACCGAGCACCACCACGGTGCCACCGGTCATGTACTCGCAGCCGTGGTCGCCGACGCCCTCGACGACGGCGACCGCGCCGGAGTTGCGCACCGCGAACCGCTCCCCCACCCGGCCACGCAGGAAGACCTCGCCGGCGGTGGCCCCGTACAGGATGGTGTTGCCAGCGATGATCTGGTCCTCGGCCCGCTCTCCCGGCGCGGCGTCGCCGTCGACGAACGGCGCGGCGGCGTCCGGCCGGACCACCAGCCGCCCGCCGGAGAGGCCCTTGCCGACGTAGTCGTTGGTGTCGCCGTGCAGCCGCAGGGTGACCCCGCGCGGCAGGAACGCGCCGAACGACTGCCCGGCGGTGCCGCGGAGGGTGAACTCGATGGTGTCGGCCGGCAGGCCGGGTCCGCCGTAGCGGCGGGTCACCTCGCCGCCGAGCATCGCGCCGACGCTGCGGTGCTCGTTGCGCACCGCCACCTCGACCCGCACCGGGGTGCCGTCGGCCAGGGCCGGCTCGGCCAGGGCGATCAGCTCGTTGTCCAGGGCCAGCTCCAGGCCGTGGTCCTGGGCGCGGACGCCCCGGCGGGCGGCGCCGGCCGGCAGCTCCGGCCGGTACAGCACGGGGGTGAGGTCGAGGCCGGTGGCCTTCCAGTGCTCGATCGCCGGGGTGACGTCGAGCAGTTCGCTGTGCCCGATCGCCTCCTCGATCGACCGGAAGCCCAGCTCGGCCAGGTAGCCGCGGACCTCCTCGGCGAGGAAGAGGAAGAAGTTCTCCACGAACTCCGGCTTGCCGGTGAAGCGTTCCCGCAGCACCGGGTTCTGGGTGGCGATGCCGACCGGACAGGTGTCCAGGTGACAGACCCGCATCATCACGCAGCCCTCGACGATCAGCGGCGCGGTGGCGAAGCCGAACTCCTCGGCGCCGAGCAGCGCCGCGACCAGCACGTCCCGGCCGGTCTTGAGCTGGCCGTCGACCTGCACGGTGACCCGGTCGCGCAGCTTGTTGAGCAGCAGCGTCTGCTGCGCCTCGGCCAGCCCCAGCTCCCACGGGGTGCCGGCGTGCTTGAGCGAGTTCAGCGGGGACGCGCCGGTGCCGCCGTCGTGCCCGGAGATCAGGATGACGTCGGCCTTGAGCTTGGCCACGCCCGCCGCCACCGTGCCCACGCCGACCTCGCTGACCAGCTTGACGTGCACCCGGGCGGCCGGGTTGACGCACTTCAGGTCGTGCACCAGCTGGGCGAGGTCCTCGATGGAGTAGATGTCGTGGTGCGGCGGCGGGGAGATCAGGCCGACGCCCGGGGTGGCGTGCCGGGTACGCGCGATCCACGGCCAGACCTTGTTGCCGGGCAGCTGCCCGCCCTCGCCGGGCTTGGCGCCCTGGGCCATCTTGATCTGGATGTCGTCGGCGTTGACCAGGTATTCGCTGGTCACCCCGAACCGGCCGCTGGCGATCTGCTTCACCGCGGAGCGGCGGGCCGGGTCGTGCAGCCGCTCGACGTCCTCGCCGCCCTCGCCGGTGTTGGACTTGCCGCCGAGCCGGTTCATCGCGATCGCGAGGGTCTCGTGCGCCTCGGCGGAGATCGAGCCGTACGACATGGCGCCGGTGGCGAACCGCTTGACGATCTCGGTGGCCGGCTCGACCTCCTCGATCGGCACCGCCGGCCGCACCCCGGTACGCAGGGTGAACAGCCCGCGCAGCGAGCCCGCCCGGGCGGCCAGCTCGTCGACCTTGGCGGTGTACTTCCGGAAGACGTCGTACTGCCGGCTGCGGGTGGCGTGCTGGAGCAGGAAGACCGTCTCCGGGTTGAACAGGTGCAGCTCGCCCTCGCGGCGCCACTGGTACTCGCCGCCGACCTCCAGCCGGTCGGTGGCGGCGGCGCCCGGCGCCGGCCAGGCCCGGGCGTGCCGGGCGGCGACCTCGGCGTGGATGCCGTCCAGCCCGATCCCACCGATCTTGCTCGGGGTGCCCCGGAAGTAGCGTTCGACCAGCCGGGTGTCCAGCCCGACCGCCTCGAAGACCTGCGCCCCGCAGTACGAGGACACCGTCGAGATGCCCATCTTGGACATGATCTTCAGGACGCCCTTGCCGAGCGCCTTGACGTAGTTGCGCACCGCCGTGCCCGGTTCCACCCCGGCCAGGGCGCCAGTGGAGATCATGTCCTCCACCGACTCGAAGGCCAGGTACGGGTTGACCGCCGCCGCGCCGTACCCGATCAGCACCGCCGCGTGGTGCACCTCGCGGCAGTCGCCGGACTCGACGATCAGCGCCACCTGGGTGCGGGTCTGCTCGCGGACCAGGTGCTGGTGCACCGCCGCGGTGAGTAGCAGCGACGGGATCGGCGCGAGGTCGGCGTTGGAGTCGCGGTCGGAGAGCACCAGGATCCGCACGCCGTCCTCGATCGCCTCGGAGACGTGCCGGCAGATCTCGGTCAGCCGGGCCTTGATGCCCTTGGCGCCCTCCCGGATCCGGTACAGCCCGGAGACCCGGACCGCCTTGAAGCCGGGCAGGTCGCCGTCCTCGTCGATGGAGAGGATCTTGGCCAGCTCGTCGTTGTCGATCACCGGGTAGGGCAGCACGATCTGCCGGCAGCTGGCCGGGCCCGGGTCGAGCAGGTTGCCCTCCGGGCCGATGGTGGAGGCCAGGCTGGTCACCAGCTCCTCCCGGATGGCGTCCAGCGGCGGGTTGGTGACCTGGGCGAAGAGCTGGTGGAAGTAGTCGTACAGCAGCCGCGGCCGGGTGGACAGCGGGGAGATCGGGGTGTCGGTGCCCATCGAGCCGATCGGCTCCGCGCCGGCCCGGGCCATCGGCGCGAGCAGGATCTTCAGCTCCTCCTCGGTGTAGCCGAAGGTCTGCTGGCGGCGGCGGACCGAGTCGTGGGTGTAGACGATGTGCTCACGGGCCGGCAGGTCGGTCAGCTCGATCAGGCCGGCGTGCAGCCACTCGCCGTACGGCCGTTCGGCGGCCAGCTCGGCCTTGATCTCGTCGTCGTGCACGATCCGACCGGCGGCGGTGTCGACCAGGAACATCCGCCCCGGCTGCAGCCGCCCCTTGGCCACCACCCGGGCCGGGTCGAGGTCGAGCACGCCCGCCTCGCTGCCGAGCACGACGAGGCCGTCGTCGGTACGCCACCAGCGCCCCGGGCGCAGCCCGTTGCGGTCCAGCACCGCGCCGACGATCTCGCCGTCGGTGAAGGCGACCGAAGCCGGCCCGTCCCACGGCTCCATCAGGCTGGCGTGGAAGCGGTAGAACTCCCGCTTGTCGGCCCGCATGTCCGGGTCGTTCTCCCAGGCTTCCGGGATCATCATCAGCACCGCGTGCGGCAGGCTGCGCCCGGCCAGGTGCAGCAGCTCCAGCACCTCGTCGAAGTTGGCCGAGTCGGAGGCGGCCGGGGTGCAGACCGGGAAGATCCGCCGGATGTTGCCCGGCAGGTTCGGGGTACGCAACAGCGCCTCCCGGGCCTGCATCCAGTTCCGGTTGCCGCGGATGGTGTTGATCTCGCCGTTGTGCGCGATGAAGCGGTACGGGTGCGCCAGCGGCCAGGACGGGAAGGTGTTGGTGGAGAACCGCGAGTGCACCAGCGCGATCGCGCTGTCCACCCGCTCGTCGGTCAGCTCCGGGTAGAACGCCGGCAGTTGGTCGGGGGTGAGCATGCCCTTGAAGACCATGGTCCGCGCGGACAGCGACGGGAAGTACGCCGGCACGCCCCGCTCGGCGGACTCCCGCTCGGCCTGCTTGCGCACGCAGAACGCGACCCGGTCCAGCTCGATGTCGCGCAGCGGCGTACCGGCCGGGCCGGCGGGCGAGTCGGTGAGCCGGTGCGCGGCGAGGAAGAGCTGGCGGATCCGGGGCATCGCGGCGAGTGCGGTCTCGCCCAGGCCGGCCGGGTCGACCGGCACCTCCCGCCAGCCGAGCAGCTCGGCCCCCTCGACCAGGGCGTACTTCTCCACCACCCGGCGGGCGCGCGCCTCGGCGGCGTCGTCGTCGGGGAGGAAGACCAGGCCGGTGGCGTACTCGCCGGCCGGTGGCAGCGGGAAGTCCACCACCGCGCGCAGGAACGCGTCCGGCACCTGGATCATGATGCCCGCGCCATCGCCGGTATTCGGCTCCGCGCCCCGGGCGCCCCGATGGTCCAGCCGGCAGAGCGCGGCGAGGCCGTTGGCGACCACCGCGTGGGAGCGCCGTCCGTGCAGGTCGGCCACGAAGGCCACGCCGCAGGCGTCGTGCTCCTGGGCAGGGTCGTAGAGCCCGGCCGCGGGAACACCGGGGCCGTGCGGCGCGGCCGGCTGGGGGCGATGAGGGTACGGAAAAGCCACCGGGCCTCCTGTCGTCGCTCAGGGATGGTTCACGGGATCGGGACGACGTCGGCCCTTGTGGGTTTATTGAGTCTACGTTAGGGCGCGGTGCGCAAGGCCAGTGCGGATTGATCACACCGTCCAGAGTCTGGGACGTGTAGTCTCGCGCGGTGGATCCCGCGCACAAAGCCCTGTTCGACCGGTTGGAACACTTCTACGACGCGGTGCCCCGGGACGCGGCCCGAGCCGAGGAACACGGCGGCCTGGTGCTCTTCGTCCGGGAGGGCACCGGCTGGCCGTTCTACGCCCGGCCCCGGCTCGACGCCGACGCGGCCCCCTCGCTGGCCGACGTCGCCCAGGTCCGCGAGCGGCAGCGCGAACTGGGCCTGCCGGAGGCCTTCGAGTGGGTGCACGAGACCACCCCCGACCTGCTCGCGGTGGCCCGCTCGGCGGGGCTGTCGGTGCTGGAGGCGCCGCTGATGGTGCTCGACCCCGCCGCGCTGCCCGACCCGGCGACGCTGGCCGACGTACCGGTGCGGGTGCTCGGCCCCGACGCGCCCGACCTCGCCGCCGACGTGGCCGCCGGGCGGGCCGTCGCCGCGGTCGGCTTCTCCTTTCCCGGCACCGGCCGGGGCGACGCCGGCCCGGGCCAGCGGGACGCCGCGATGACCGGGCTGGACGTGGCCGCGCTGGACGATGAGCGGGTCCGGATCGCCGACGGCCGACGGCTCACCGTGCTGGCCGGCACGTCCGAGGAGGGCCCGCTGGCCAGCGGGATGGCGATGCGGGTCGGCGACGTCGCCGAGATCGCCGGGGTGGCCACCCTGCCGGTCGCCCGTCGCCGGGGCCTGGGCGCCGCGGTGACCGCCACGCTGGCCCGCGAGCTGCTGGCCGCCGGCACCGACCTGGTCTTCCTCTCCGCCGGCAGCGAGGACATCGCCCGGGTCTACCTGCGGGTCGGCTTCCGCCGGATCGGCACCGCCTGCATCGCCGAGCCGGCCCCCGTACTGCCCTGACCGCGGGTCAGCTCGGCGGTCGCCAGGCGGCAGCGGTGGTCGCGGCGGTGGAGAGCAGCCGCGGGCTGATCGTGCCGAGGGCCGCGTCCCGGGCCCGCAGGGCGAGCCGGCCGCGGGCGCGCAGCACCGCCGACATCCGGCGGGCCTGCCGGACCACCGACGCCGCCCGGGGCCGGCGCGTCCGGTCGTACGCGGCCAGCGCGTCGGGCAGCCGGGACTCGCGCAGCAACGTGGCGAGGGTGGCGGCGTCCTCGAAGGCGAGGCAGGCGCCCTGGCCGAGGTGCGGCGGCATGGCGTGCGCGGCGTCGCCGAGCAGCACCACCCCGCCCGGGCCGGACGGGAAGGCGTACGCCCGGGGCAGTGGCCGCAGCTCGCGGATCTCCTGCTGCACCAGGTCCGCCGGGTCGGTGGCGTCGAGCAGCTCGGTGACCGGGGACGGCCAGCCGGCGTACCAGCGGCGCAGCAGGGCGAGCTGGGTCTCCGGGGGCTCCGGGCGGGGGGCACCGGCCGCGGTGGCCACCCAGTAGATGCCGCCCCGGCTGGAGCCGCCGGAGGAGCCGCGCTCGCCCAGCGAGGCGGAGACGAACCGGTACCCGGCGCCGAGAGTCTCGCCGCCCACCGGCACCTCGTCGCGCAGCTGGGGCGCCCGGTACCAGGGGATCACCGCCCGCCAGGCGGCGCAGCCGGAGCTGACCACGCCGGCCTCCGGGGCGAGCTGGCGGCGCAGCTCGCTGTCGGTGCCGTCGGCGGCGACCACCAGGTCGGCCTCCAGCGTGTGCCGACCGTCGCCGACGGCGGGGCGGGCTCCGGCGCCGGCGCGCACCGTCCGTACGGTCACCCCGGTGCGCAGCTCCACCCCGTCGCCCAGCCCGGCGATCAGCGCGTCGTGCAGGTCCTCCCGGTGTACCACCACCGGCATCCGGTCCGCCGGGGTGGGACGGGGTTGCACCAGCCAGTGCCCGTCCGGGCGGCGGATGCCGCCGTCGGGCACCGGGGTGGCGATCGCCTCCAGGCCGGCGCCGAGGCCGAGGGCGCGCAGCGCGCGCACGCCGTTGGGCCAGAGCACCACGGCCGTCGGCTCCGGGCGGATCCGGTCGGCCCGCTCCAGCAGGGTGACCTGCCAACCGGACCGGGCCAACGCCCCGGCGACCGCGAGGCCGCCGATCCCGGCGCCGACCACCACCGCGCTACGCATGGTTCTCCGCTCAGCTGTCGCCGTCGGCGGGGCGGGAGCCGGCCGCGCCGGCCCGCTCGTCCCGCGCCGTCGTCTCCCCGGTCTCCGCGTCCTCGGTCGCGGGGTCGCTCCCGGCATCCTCGTCGCCGTCCGCGGAGCGGTCGGCCGCCCCGGTCGCGTCGGTCTGCTCGGCCGGCGCGGCGTCCGGCTCGGCGGGCAGTTCACCGGTCTCCCGCCAGCGGCGGTACTGCTCCTCGCTGACCACCCGGTAGCCCTCCGGCGCGGCCGGCTGCGCGCCCGCCTCGGTGGCGGAAAGGTCGACCTGCGAGACGTCGGACTCCGGCGGGGTCGGCGCCGCCGCCGCGCCGACCGGGACGAGGTACTCCCGGGGGCCGCGGACGCGCAGGAAGTAGACCAGGGCGCCGAGGAACACCAGCGCGGCGGTCCACACGTTGAGCCGGACGCCGAGGATGGTGTTGGCCTCGTCGGTGCGCATCAGCTCGATCCAGAACCGGCCGGCGGTGTAACCCATCACGTAGAGCGCGAACGCCCGACCCCGGCCCAGTCGCAGCTTGCGGTCGACCACGAAGACCAGCACCGCGACGCCGACGTTCCAGAGCAGCTCGTAGGCGAAGGTCGGGTGGTAGAGGCCCGGCTCGAGGATGGGGCGGCCGGCGTCGTCGCGCAGCGCGTGCCCGGGGTTGTCCGGGTCCATCCGGTGGATCTCCAGACCCCACGGCAGGGTGGTCCGCCCGCCGTAGAGCTCGTTGTTGAACCAGTTGCCGAGCCGGCCCACCGCCTGCGCCAGCGGCAGGCCGGGCGCGAGCGCGTCGGCCACCACGGCGAACGGGATGCCGAGCTGGCGGGCGGCGATCCAGGCGCCGATCGCGCCGCCGGCCACCGCGCCCCAGATGCCGAGACCACCCTCCCAGATGGCGAACGCCTTCATCGGGTCGCCACCGGTGCCGAAGTACTTCTCCGGCGAGGTGATCACGTGGTAGATCCGGGCGCCGATGATGCCGGCCGGCACGGCCCAGACCGCGATGTCGAGCACCGCGCCCGGGGCGACGCCCCGCCGGCGCAGCCGGTACTCGGTGACCACGCAGGCCACCACGATGCCGAGGATGATGCACAGCGCGTACGCCCGGAGCGGAACCGGGCCGAGCTGCCAGACGGCGGTGCTGGGACTGGGCAGGGCCGCCTGGGGGGACAGCGAGGCGAGATTCACGGGTGCACACGCTACCGCTGCGGACCCCTCCGGCGGCACCCCGGGCGGGCCGGGCGGCGTCGCGGTGACTTCTGGTTTGCACCGACGTAGGCTCTTTGTCCATGAGCGCGCTCACCTGGGCGGTGGCCGCGGTCGTCACCGACGGGGCCGGTCGGGTGCTGCTGTGCCGGCAGGGCCGGGGCGAACGCCGGTACGCGCTGCCCGGCGGGCGGCTGCGCCGGCCGGAGAGCCCGGTGCCGGCGGTGCTGCGCGACATCCGGGCCGAGACCGGCTGGGAGATCGAGATCGTCGACCTGGTCGGGCTCTACCACGTCGCCGATCCGGCGGCCGGCCCGACGCCGGCCGGGCGGGCCGGTCCGCTGCCCGACGTGCTGGTGCACGTCTTCCGGGCCCGGGCGGTCGGCGTCCGGGCGGCGGGCGAGCCGGTGGGCGGCTGCCGGCTCTCCTGGCACGACCCCGCCGACCTGCCCACCGCGCTGACCCCGACCACCCGGCTGGCGCTCGCCGACGCGCTGGCCGGCCGCTCCGGCGTGCTCGCCCGCTGCGCGACGCCGACCGGGCCGGCGCCCGGACAACGTTCGGGGCAGCCGGCGGACCGCCGGGCCGAGGGCGGCCACTCCGGCACCGGCGCACCGGCCCGACACTGACCGCACCGCGGGCGCACCGGCCCGGCACCGACCCGCACCGCCAGCGGCGAACCGACCCCGGCACCGAGGCACCGCCAGCTGGTTGGCACCGGCCGCGGCGAACCGCGGTCGGTCCGCCCTCTCCCATCCTGGGCCGACCGCCCACGGCCGTCCCCCGACCAGCTTCGCCCGACCGCCGTGGCGTCCCGCGCCGAGGCGACCCGCCACGAATGACTGATACCTGAGAGTCATCATGATGACTCTCAGGTATCAGTCGTTTGCGTGACTGGTCCCGGCACCGCGACACGCCGCGAGGCCGCGAATCCGGACCGCGGCCGGATGCGGGCGGGGCGGGCGGCGCCGGCCGCCGGCCGGAGCGCCGCGGACCGGGCGGCGGTCAGCGGGCGGGGTTGCGGACGCCCTCGGCGAGTTCGGCGCTGAGCGTACGGAGCGCGGCCAGGCCGCTGTCGAGGTCCGGCACGTCGAGCAGGCAGCGGACCAGCGCGCTGCCCACGATCACGCCGTCGGCGTACCCGGCGACCGTGCCGGCCTGCGCCCCGGTGCCGACGCCGAGGCCGACGCCGACCGGCAGGTCGGTGACCGCGCGGACCCTGGAGACCAGCACCGGCGCCGCCTGCGAGGTCTGCGTCCGGGCGCCGGTGACACCCATGATCGCGGTGGCGTAGACGAAGCCGCGGCAGTGCTCGACGGTCATCGCCAGCCGGGCGTCGGTGGAGGACGGGGCGACCAGGAAGGTGCGGTCCAGCCCGTACGCGTCCGAGGCGGCCAGCCACTCGTCGGCCTCGTCCGGGATCAGGTCGGGGGTGATCAGCCCGGTGCCGCCGGCCGCGGCGAGGTCCCGGGCGAAGGCGTCCACGCCGTACCGCTCGATCGGGTTCCAGTAGGTCATGGTGACCACCGGGGCGCCGGTGCCCGCGACCGCCTCGATGATGCGCAGCGCGTCAGCCGTGCGTACGCCGCCGGCCAGGGCGATGTCGCTGGCCTTCTGGATCACCGGGCCGTCCATCACCGGGTCCGAGTACGGAATCTCCACCTCGATCACGTCGACCCCGGCCTCGATCATCGCGGTCATCGCCGCGATGCTGCCCTCGACGGTCGGGAACCCGGCCGGCATGCAGCCGACCAGCAGGGCCCGCCCGTCGGCGCGCGCCTTGTCGAACGCCACCCCGATCCGGCTCATCAGTCACTCCTTGTCGAGGACGCCGAAGTAGTTGCCGGCGGTGTGCACGTCCTTGTCGCCCCGCCCGGAGAGGTTGACCACGATGGTGGGCTCGCGGCCCAGGTCGGCGGCGAGCTTGGGCGCGATCTTCAGGGTGCCGGCCAGCGCGTGCGAGCTCTCGATCGCCGGGATGATGCCCTCGGTGCGGCAGAGCAGCTCGAACGCGGCCATCGCCTCGTCGTCGGTGACCGGCGCGTAGGTGGCCCGCCCGGTGTCGTGCAGCCAGGCGTGCTCGGGCCCGACGCCCGGGTAGTCCAGGCCGGCGGAGATCGAGTGCGACTCGCAGGTCTGCCCGTCGGCGTCCTGGAGCACGTAGGTGCGGGTGCCGTGCAGCACGCCGGTGGAGCCGCCGGTGATGCTGGCCGCGTGCCGGCCGGTCGCCACCCCGTCGCCGCCGGCCTCGAAGCCGTACAGCCGCACGTCCGGGTCGCCGACGAAGGCGTGGAAGATGCCCAGCGCGTTGGAGCCACCGCCGACACAGGCGGTGACCGCGTCCGGCAGCGCGCCGGTGAGGTCGAGGCACTGCTGCCGGGCCTCGTCGCCGATGCCCCGGACGAAGTCGCGGACCAGTGCCGGGAACGGGTGCGGCCCGGCCGCCGTGCCGATCAGATAGTGCGTCTCGTCGACGTTGGCCACCCAGTCGCGCATCGCCTCGTTCATCGCGTCCTTGAGGGTGCGCGAGCCGGTGGTGACCGGTACGACGGTCGCGCCGAGCATCCGCATCCGGGCCACGTTTAGCGCCTGCCGCTCGGTGTCGACCTGGCCCATGTAGACCACGCACTCCAGGTCGAACAGGGCGGCGGCGGTGGCCGCGGCCACCCCGTGCTGGCCGGCGCCGGTCTCGGCGATCACCCGGGTCTTGCCCATCCGCTTGGTGAGCAGCGCTTGGCCCAGCACGTTGCGCACCTTGTGCGCGCCGGTGTGGTTGAGGTCCTCGCGCTTGAGCAGCACCCGCGCGCCGGCCTTGGCGGAGAACCGCCGGGCGGCGTAGAGCAGCGACGGGGTGCCGGCGTAGTCGCGCAGCAGCGCGGCGAACTCGGCCCGGAACGACTCGTCGGCCATCGCCGTGCGGTGCGCGGCGTCCAACTCGTCCAGCGCCGCGACCAGCGCCTCCGGCACGAACCGGCCGCCGAAGCGGCCGAAGTGGCCCGCCGCGTCGGGGAACGGACCGGTCTCGGCGGCCAGGGCGTCGGCGCTCATGCCGGCACTCCGCTCCGCTGCGTGCCGCCATGAGGCACCACCGCGCTGAGCCTGATGATTCGCTCGCTCCGCTCGCTCATCGGGATCCTCTCGCTGGACGAGCCGGCGCGCGCCTCAGCGCACCGGGCGGGGCGTGGCCGGGTGGTTGCCGGCGTTGACCAGTTCGGCCACCGCCTCCCGAGGGCTCTTCTGGGTGACCAGGCCCTCGCCGACCAGGACCGCGTCGGCGCCGGCCGAGGCGTACCGGATGAGGTCGTGCGGACCGCGCACGCCGGACTCGGCGATCTTGACGACGCTGCTGGGCAGGCCGGGCGCGATCCGCTCGAACACCGAGCGGTCGACCTCCAGGGTACGCAGGTCACGGGCGTTGACGCCGATCACCTGCGCGCCCGCCTCCAGAGCCCGGTCGGCCTCCTCCTCGTCGTGCACCTCGACCAGCGCGGTCATGCCGAGCGACTCGATCCGCTCCAGCAGGCCGACCAGGGCGTTCTGCTCCAGGGCCGCGACGATCAGCAGCACCAGGTCGGCGCCGTGCGCGCGGGCCTCGTGCACCTGGTAGCTGGAGACCACGAAGTCCTTGCGCAGCACCGGGACGCCCACCGCGGCGCGGACCGCGGCGAGGTCGTCCAGCGAGCCGCCGAACCAGCGCCCCTCGGTGAGCACGCTGATCGCCCGGGCGCCACCGGCGGCGTACTCGCCGGCCAGGTCGGCCGGGTCGGCGATCTCGGCCAGCTTCCCCTTGGACGGGGAGGAGCGCTTCACCTCGGCGATCACGGCGACACCGGGCCGGCGCAGGGCCGCGTACGCGTCCAGCGGCGGCGGCGCGGCGGCGGCCAGCTCGCGGATGCGCTCCAGCGGCACCTGCTCCTGTCGCCGGGCGACGTCCTCGCGCACGCCGGCCAGGATCTCGTCGAGCACGCTTGCGGACGCCGCCGGACCGGCCTCGTCCCCCTCCGCGTGCGCATGCTCAGCAGTCACCAACGGACTCCCCTCTCCGGGTGTCATGGGCCGATGCTAGGGGGCGCCACCCGGGGCCGGGAGGTGGGGGTATGGCGCGGCTCACGGAACGGCCTGCGGCATAATGGCCGACTTCGGTGAAGGCCAGATCACGTAGCGCCACCGTTGGCATCGACGATCGCCCATACGTCATTGGACCACGCGATCCCGCCCGGGCGCATCCGCCGCGGCGGCGCCGGGCAGCTGTGACGAAGCTCAAGGACGAACGGCCCTGTGCAGGTGGCGGGCCCGGACGGAGAGTTGACGCGTAGGTCACCACCGCGAAACGTGAGCCGGCCAGCATGTTCGTCGGGCAGACTCGACGATGCGCCTGCCCCACCGTTCGCCGACGATCCTCGCGCGGAGAGATCATGAGTACTGCCGGGCCTCACCAGAGCATCGGACTGACCACCATTTCCCGTACCGTCGCCTCGCTCGCCGTCGGGGTGGTGCACACCCTGGAGCGGGCCGTGGTCGGCGAGGCGCGGATGCGTACCGCGCGGGGCAACGCCTGGGAGGCCGTCTGCGCCGACCGGGCCCGGGCCGACCAGCGGGCCGAGCTGAACCGCCTGGTGGCGGAGCTGGCGGCCGCCCGGGCCGCCGCCCGCGACCGCCAGCCGGTCAGCTGACCGTCGGGTCCTCGCCCCGGTCCAGCGCGTCCCACGCCTCGGTGGTGCGCCGCCCGGTGACCGGTCCCGCCGCGGCGGGCGCGGCCGGCGTCGCCGGGTTCCGGGTTGGCCGCTCGTAGCGGGCGCCCATCGCCGGCCACCGCTCGCCGCGCAGCGCGGTGAGCACTCCGCCGGCCGCGGCGAGCAGCCCGCCGAGCAGGCAGAGCGCCGGCCAGTGCCGGCTCACCTCGCCCGGGAACGACGCGGACAGCCCGTAGCCGCCGCCGGCCGTCACGGCGAGCCCGAGCACGGCCAGCAGCCCGCCGAGCAGCCGGCGCAGCCGGCCCCGGGTGGCCAGCACCGCGCCGCCGCCGGCCAGCCCGACCAGGGCCAACGCCGGCAGCCACGGCAGCAGACCCGCGCCGGTGTGCGCGTCGCGCACCGGGGGCAGCGGCGCCGGCCGGGCGGCCAGCTCCACCGACCAGGTGCGGGTCGCGGCCCACAGCGCCAGGCCGGCGCCGGCCAGGCAGAGCAGCACCGCGTACGTCAGCTCGCGCCGCCCCGCGACCGGCCGCGCGCCCTCGCCCGCGCTCACCGGGCCGGCCTCAGGGTCTCGGCGGCGGCGATCGCGGCGAGCACGGCGGCCGCCTTGTTCCGGGTCTCCTGGTCCTCCGCGGCCGGGTCGGAGTCGGCCACCACCCCCGCGCCGGCCTGCACGTACGCCCGGCCGGCGCGGATCAGCGCGGTGCGGATGGCGATCGCCATGTCGAGGTCACCGCCGAAGCCGAAGTATCCGACCGTGCCGCCGTACAGGCCCCGCCGGACCGGCTCCAGCTCCTCGATGATCTCCATGGCCCGCACCTTGGGCGCCCCGGAGAGGGTGCCGGCCGGGAAGGTCGCGGCCAGCGCGTCGAACGCGGTGCGGTCGGCGCGCAGCGTGCCCACCACTGTCGAGACGATGTGCATGACGTGGCTGTAGCGCTCGATGGTGGCGAACTCGGGCACCTCGACGGTGCCCGGGCGGCACACCCGGCCCAGGTCGTTGCGGCCCAGGTCGACCAGCATCACGTGCTCGGCCCGCTCCTTGGGGTCGGCGAGCAGCTCGGCGGCGAGCCGGGCGTCGGCGGCCGGGGTGGCGCCGCGCGGCCGGGTGCCGGCGATCGGGTGCAGCAGCGCCCGCCGCTCCCCGCCGGCCTCGACGGTCACCTTCAGGTGCGCCTCGGGCGACGAGCCGACGATGTCGAAGTCGTCGAAGCGCAGCAGGTACATGTACGGGCTGGGGTTGGTGGTACGCAGCACCCGGTAGACGTCGAGCGGGTCGGCGTGGGTCTCCCGCTCGAACCGCTGCGCCAGCACGATCTGGAAGCACTCGCCGGCCTGGATCGCCTCCTTGGCCGCCTCCACCGCCTTCGGGTAGCCGCCGTCGGGCGTACGGCTGCGCACTTCGCCAGCCGGCGGGCGCTCCACCGTCGAGATCATCGGCGGGATGGGCCGGGACAGCGCGGTGGTCATCGCGTCGAGCCGGCCCACCGCGTGGTGGTACGCGGCGACCACCAGCGCGTCCCGGTCCGGCGCGTCCGGCGGCGGCAGCACCGCGTTGGCGACCAGGATCGCTGAGCCCTCGTAGTGGTCGAGCACCACCAGGTCGGTGGCGAGCATCATGCCCAGCTCGGGCAGGTTCAGGTCGTCCTCGGTCAGCTCGGGCAGCCGCTCGAAGCGCCGGACCAGGTCGTAGCCGAGGTAGCCGACCATGCCCCCGGTCAGCGGCGGCATCCCGGCGGCCGGCTCGGTGGCCGGGCCGGCGAGCGCCTCGACGGTGGCGCGCAGCACCTGCACCGGATCGCCGGTGGTGGGCAGCCCGGCCGGCGGCTGGCCCAGCCAGGTCGCCTGGCCGTCCCGCTCGACCAGGGTGGCGCTGCTGCGTACGCCGATGAACGAGTAGCGCGACCAGGCCAGCCCGGCGGAGCCGACGCCCTGCTCGGCGGACTCCAGCAGGAAGGTGCCCGGGCCGCCGGCGAGCTTGCGGTAGACGCCGACCGGGGTCTCCGCGTCGGCCAGCAGCCGGCGGGTGACCGGGACCACCCGGCGGTCGGCGGCGAGCGCGGTGAAGGTGGCGGCGTCCGGGCTCACCCGGCCGTCGGTCACGACCGGTCCCCCGCCGCGTCGACCGGCAGCTCGGTGAAGAAGCAGCTGCGGTGCCCGGTGTGGCAGGCGGCGCCCACCTGCTCGACGCTGACCAGCAGCGCGTCCCCGTCGCAGTCCAGGGCGACCGAGCGGACGTACTGGTGGTGCCCGGAGGTGGCGCCCTTGACCCAGTACTCGCGCCGGCTGCGCGACCAGTAGGTGGCCCGGCCGGTGGTCAGCGTGCGGTGCAACGCCTCGTCGTCCATCCAGGCGACCATCAGCACCTCGCCGGTGTCGTGCGCGCGGACCACGGCGGCGACCAGGCCGTCCGGGGTGCGGCGCAGCCGGGCCGCGATGGCCGGGTCGAGCCGGGACGGGCGGGCCGGGCCGCCGTCCGCCGGCCCGCTCGGGCGGGGGTGGGCGCCGGTCACCGGCGCGTCAGGTACGGACACAGTGACCCATTGTCCCGCACGCGGCGCGGGCACCGGCGACGACTCCCGCCGGGAGCGTGGCGGCGGGCCGGCGGGCCGGGTCAGCTGGGCGACGTAGCGGTCCAGCCGGCCGTCGACCAGCGCCTCGGCCAGGTCCGTCCCGGCCACCTCGGCGATCTCGGCCGCGTACCGGCGGACCAGCGGCAGGACGCCGGTGACCAGGCGGGCCGCGGCCGCGCCGAGCTGGCCGGTGGAGCCCGGGCGCAGCCCCAGGCAGAGCAGCATGTCGTCGCGGTAGCCCGGGGGCGCGACCGGCAGGGTGAGCGCGGCGGCGAAGGCCGCCCGGCGGGAGACCACCCGGACCGAGGCGTTGGCCAGCCGGAGCACCGACGGGCAGAGCCGGGCCAGGTCGGCGGCGGCCAGCCGGACGCCGAGGTGGTCGCCGGCGTCCCGCGCCGCGGCGACCTTGCCGAGGGTGGCGACCAGCTCCTCCAGTTGCGGCTCACCGGCCGGCTGGCAGAGCACCGGCAGGTCGATCCGGGGCCGCCAGTGCGGGTCGGCCCAGAGCAGCCGGGCGGGGGCGGCGACCGGCAGCCCGAACGCCCAGTCGGCCGGTTCGCCGAGCCGGGTGACCCAGGACCGGACGTCCCGGGCGGCCACCGAGACGTGGGTCAGCCGGCCGCCGTGCTCGGCCAGGTAGGCCCGGCGGGCGGCGTACGGGGCGCCGCCGAGCAGCACGTCGACGTCGACGTCGCTGTACGGGGTGGCGGCCCGCCGGGCGTGGCTGCCGCGCAGCATGATGCCGACGACGGGCCGCTCGGCCGCCGCCCGCAGCCGGGCCGTCCAGTCCGCGAGGAACCCACTGTCCGGTGACGGAGGGTAGTCCACCGGGTCATCGTGCCGTACGCCCCGATCAGGGGGCAATGCCCGATGACGGACCTGGTGTCCGGTCCGGGGCCTATGACCCTTCGCAGCGCCCCTCCGCCCGCCGGTACGCGTCGATCTTGTGGTCGAGCACCTTCAGGTCCTCCGCCAGCTCGGCCATCCGCGCCAGCACGCGCGCGCGGTGCGCCTCGAACAGCGCCCGCCGGGCGCCGAGCGTGCCGTCGCCCTGGCGGGCCAGGTCGGCGTAGCGGCGCATGTCCCGCACCGGCATTCCGGTCCGCCGCAGCCGGGTGAGCAGGAACAGCCAGTCGACGTCGCCGGCGGTGTACCGGCGCCGCCCGGCCGAGTCCCGCCCGACCGGGGCCACCAGCCCCTCCTGCTCGTACCAGCGCAGCGTGTAGGTGGTGAGGCCGACGCGCTCGGCCGCCTCGCCGACGGTGAGTGTGCTCTCCCGGGTGCCGATGTCCACGGCTCCAGGCTTCCAGTTCGAGCGCACTCGAAGTCAAGTCCCCCGTTGCGCGGCCGGGCATATCTCATCTAGCGTTGAGTTCATCAGGTGTTGAGTTTTTGGGGAGGTGTGCGATGGACGACGCGATCGCCGTCCGCGACCTGGTCGTCGACCGGGGCGGGCGGCGGGTGCTGCACGGGATCAGCGCCACGGTGCCGCGCGGCGCGGTCACCGGGCTGCTCGGTCCGAGCGGCAGCGGCAAGACCACGCTGATGCGCGCGGTGGTCGGGGTGCAGGTGGTCACCGCCGGCACGGTCACCGTGCTGGGCCGGCCCGCCGGCTCGGCCGAGCTGCGCCGCCGGGTCGGCTACCTGACCCAGGCGCCGAGCGTCTACGCCGACCTCACCGTGCGGGAGAACGCGCGCTACTTCGCCGCGCTGCACGGGCGCAGCCGGGCAGACGCCGACCGGGCGGTGACCGACGTCGGGCTCGCCGACGCCGCGACCCAGCTGGTCGGCACCCTCTCCGGCGGCCAGCGCAGCCGGGCGTCGCTGGCCTGCGCCCTGGTCGGCGACCCGGAGCTGGTCATCCTCGACGAGCCGACCGTCGGGCAGGACCCGGTGCTGCGGGCCGACCTCTGGGCCCGGTTCCACGAGCTGGCGGCCACCGGGACGGCCCTGCTGGTGTCCAGCCACGTGATGGACGAGGCGGCCCGCTGCGACCGGCTGCTGCTCATCCGGGAGGGGCGGCTGATCGCCGACGACACCCCGGACGCGATCCGGGCCGCCGCCGGGGTGACCGACCTCGACGCGGCGTTCCTGCGGCTGATCAGGGCGTCCGAGACGGCCGGCGCCGCGCCGGCCGGCATCGGCGGTACGGCCGGCGCCGCCGGAGGGGAGACGTCGTGAACCCGAGGATCCTGGCGGTCACCACCGGCCGCATCCTGCGCCAGTTGCGCCACGACCGGCGCACCGTGGCCCTGCTGCTGGTGGTGCCGGCCCTGCTGCTCACCCTGGTCTACTACATGTACGCCGACCAGCCCGCCCCGCCCGGCCAGCCGTCCGCCTTCGACCGGATCGCGCTGATCATGCTCGGCTTCTTCCCGTTCATCGTGATGTTCCTGGTGACCAGCATCGCGATGCTCCGCGAGCGCACCACCGGCACGCTGGAACGCCTGCTCACCACGCCGCTGGCCAAGGCCGACCTGCTCTTCGGCTACGGCATCGCCTTCGGGTTGGCCGGCGCGGTGCAGGCCACCGTCGCCTCGGCCGTGGCGTACTGGCTGTTCGACCTGGACACCGCCGGCGGCAGCGGGCTGGTCATCATGATCGCCGCGTTGAACGCGGTGCTCGCGGTGGCGCTGGGCCTGTTCTGCAGCGCCTTCGCCCGCACCGAGTTCCAGGCCGTACAGTTCATGCCGGTCGTGGTCGCCCCTCAGCTGCTGCTCTGCGGGCTCTTCGTGCCCCGGGGCGAGATGGCCGGCTGGTTGCAGGCGGTCAGCGACGTGCTGCCGCTGTCGTACGCCGTCGAGGCGTTGCAGGAGGTCGGCGCGAACGCCGAGCCGACCGGCACCATGTGGCGGGACGTCGCGGTGGTCGGCGGCGCGGCGGTGCTGGCCCTGGTGCTGGCCGCGGCCACCCTGCGCCGGCGCAGCGGCTGACCCGGTCCCGTCCCGGCCCGGCGGCGGGCCGGGCGGGACCACCCGGCCCGCCGGCGGGCCGGGACGGGACGACCTGACGAGTACGGACGAAGGGCGGCGATGGCACGGCGGACCGGCCGACGACCAGGCAAGCCGGACACCCGGGAGGCGATCCTCGACGCGGCGCGCGCCGCGTTCGCCGAGCGGGGCTTCGACGGGGCCTCCATCCGGGCCATCGCCGCCACGGCCGGGGTCGACCCGGCCCTGGTGCACCACTACTTCGGCAGCAAGGACCAGCTCTTCCTCGCCGCCATGAACGCGCCCGTCAACCCGGGCGAGCTGATCCCCCGGATCGTCGCCGGCGACCGCGACGGTCTCGGCGAGCGGCTGGTGCGCCTCTTCCTCAGCGTCTGGGACTCCCCGGCCGGCACGGCCGGGGTGGCGCTGCTGCGCTCGGCGATGAGCAACGAGTGGACCGCCAGGCTGCTGCGCGAGTTCCTGGTCACCCAGGTGCTCCGCCGGGTGCTCGACCACCTCGACGTGGACCCGGCCGAGCTGCCGCTGCGCGGCTCGCTGGTGGCCAGCCAGCTGATCGGGCTGGCCGTCATGCGGCACGTGGTGCGGCTGGAACCGGTCGCCTCCGCCCCGGCGGAGACCCTGGTCGCCGCCGTGGCCCCCACCGTGCAGCGCTACCTCACCGGCGACCTGCCGACCTGACCCCTGCTCCACGCGCGGCTGCCGCCGCCCCAGCAACCACACCCGGGCCTTGGCCCCGCCCGCCGAGGCCCGCCAGCGGGGACGCGCCGCCCTTCGGGTGCATCTGTCGTCACCCCCGGAACCACAACCGCACCCGAACCGGTGGGGCCGCTGACCGGTGGGGCCGCCGAAGGCAGCGGGACGCGGAGGGCCGGGCTGGGCGGCGGGTCAGGCGGTCTCGGCGTGGCCGGTCGCGGCGGCCCCGCACAGCATCGGGTGCAGCAGGCGAGCCAGTTCGGCGTGGTCGGCGACCGGGTGCGGGAAGGTCAGCCGGGCCCGCCGCCGCGCGCCGGGCCGGCCGTACGACACCATCAGGCCGTACCGGTCGATGCGCACCACCCGGGGCACGCCGTGGCCGCCGCCGTCGGCCAGACCGAGCTGCCGGCGCAGGTAGCCGGTCACCTCGGCGGCGTGGTGCTCGGCGAGGTCGGTCAGCAGCTCGCCCTCGACCGGGTGCAGCGGATCCGGCTCCGCCTCGGCGTACACCTCGGGGTCGATCCGGCGCACGGAGCCGGCGCGGTCCCAGCGGGCCTCGACCACCTCGAAGCGGTACAGCCGGAACCGGGTGCCGACGTCGAGCAGGTCACCGGTCGGGTCCATGGCGGCGAAGTCGAGGGCGGCCTGCCGGGCCTCGTCGCCGTCGAGCCGGGTCGCCCAGCCGGAGACCCAGGCCCGGCCGAGCGACGGCGCCCCGGCCGACGGGGGCAGGTCGAGCACGTCGAGCACCGCCGGGACGTCGGTGTCGCCGCCGGCCGGGCGCAGCGCGGCGGCGAGGTCGCTGACCACCGGCACCAGGAGCAGCACCCGCCCCTCCTGGTCGGTGACGTGCCGGACGTGGTGCGGGCCGGGCCGGTGGGCGACGTGGACGAGGCCGGGCAGTCGGCCCGCGACGAGGGTTCGGACGATCTCCGCCGGGCTGGGCCGCATGGCACGACCTCCTTAGTAGGTTAGGCTTACCTAAGTGCAGGCTAGAGCACCGGAACGGAGACGTCCAGCGCGAACCACCCCAGGCCCAAGGCCCGGCTCTCCCGCGCCCTCGGCATCCCCCTCACCCGCAAGTGCGTGAAGTACTTCGAGCGGCGACCCTTCCCGCCGGGCGTGCACGGCCGACAGCGCCGCAAGACCTCGGACTACCAGGTGCGGCTGTTGGAGAAGCAGCGGCTGCGCCACCAGTACAACGTCAGCGAGGCCCAGCTGCGCCGGGCCTTCGACGAGGCGCACCGCGGCACCGGCAAGACCGGCGAGAGCCTGATCGCGCTGCTGGAGCGGCGGCTCGACGCGGTGGTGCACCGGGCCGGGCTGGCCCGCAGCATCTACCAGGCCCGGCAGCTGGTCAGCCACGGGCACTTCACGGTCGACGGCCGCAAGGTCGACCGCCCCTCCTACCGGCTGCGCCCCGGCCAGGTGGTGGCCGTCCGCGAGCGCAGCCGCCAGGTGCCGCCCTTCCAGCTCGCCGCCACCGGCGCCAACGCCGGCGACGGCCCCGGCCGCCCGTACCTGTCGGTGGCCCTGACCGACCTGCGCGCCACCCTGCTCCGCGAGCCGGCCCGGCACGAGGTGCCGGTGGTCTGCGACGAGCAGCTCGTCGTGGAGTTCTACTCCCGCTGACCGGGCCCGCCGCGATCTTGCAGTTGGTGCCCCTGATCCGCGTTGTTCGCGGCTCGTGCCGGGGCGGAAACTGCAAGATCGCGGGGAGGGGTCAGCGGGTCTGCTCCAGCCAGGAGGCGTAGAGCAGGCCGTAGACCGACTCGGGATCGCGGACCAACTCCTCGTGCGGGCCACGCTGCACGATCCGCCCCCGGTCCACCACGATCACCTCGTCGGCGGACTGCGCGGTGGAGAGCCGGTGCGCGATGGCGAGGGTGGTCCGGCCGCGGGTCACCGCGTCCAGGGTGCGTTGCAGCCGCACCTCGGTGGCCGGGTCGACAGCGCTGGTCGCCTCGTCCAGCACCAGCAGGTCCGGGTCCGCCACGTACGCCCGGGCCAGCGCGACCAGCTGCCGCTCCCCCACGCTCAGCGCCTCGCCGCGCTCGCCGACCGGGGTCCGCAGCCCGGACGGCAGCCCGTCGAGCCAGTCGGCCAACCCCAGCTCGGTGAAGGCCGCGGCCAGCTCGGCGTCGGTCAGCTCCGGCCGGGCGAACCGGACATTGTCCGCCACCGTGGCGTCGAACAGGAACCCGTCCTGCGGGACCATCACCACCCGCGAGCGCAGCGAGTCGAACCGGACCTGGTCCAGCGGCACGCCGGAGAGCAGCACCGCGCCGGCGGTCGGGTCCATCAGCCGGGTGAGCAGCTTGGCGAAGGTGGTCTTGCCGCTGCCGGTCTCGCCGACCACCGCCACCCGGCTCTTCGCCGGGATCTCCACGTCGATGTCGTGCAGCACCGGCGGGCCGCCCGGATAGGCGAAGCGGACACCGGCGAAGCGGATGTCCAGCGGGCCCGGCGGCAACTCCCGGCCCTGCTCCCCCGGGTCGGCCACGTCCGGCGCCACGTCCAGCACGTCCAGCACCCGGCGCCAGCCGGCGATGGCGTTCTGCGCCTCGTTGAGCACCTCGGTGGCGATCTGCACCGGCTGGATGAAGAGCGTCACCAGGAACAGGAACGCGGTCACCTCGCCGATGCTCAGCGTGCGGTCGGCGCCGAGGGTCACCCCGAGCACCACCACGCCGGCCAGCGCCAGCCCCGCGGCCAGCTCGCCGACCGAACTGCCCATGATGCTGATCCGGATCGCCCGCTGCTGCGCCCGGCGCTGGCTGTCGATCGCCTCGTCCAGCCGGCGCGCGGTCCGCCCGGCGATCCCGTACGCCCGGATCACCGGCGCCCCGACCACGCTCTCCCCGATCGCGCCGAGCAGCGCGCCGGTGCGCTGGCGGACCACCCCGTACGCGGTGCCGAGGCGGCGCTGGAGCACCCGGATCACGAACACCGCCGGCAGGAAGGCGGCGAGGACCACCAGGGTCAGCTGCCAGGAGTACGCGAGCATCACCACCGTGGTGACCACCAGCTGACCCAGGTTGATCACCAGGATCACGCCGCCCCACTGGAGGAACTGGGTGATCTGGTCGACGTCGCTGGTCACCCGGGAGACCAGCGAGCCGCGCCGCTCGGACTGCTGGTGCAGCATGGACAGGTCGTGCACGTGCCGGAACGCCCGGATCCGCACGTTGGCCAGCGCCGTCTCGCTGACCGTGAACAGCCGGCGCATCATCAGGTAGCCGCAGAGCGTGGTCACCACCAGCACCGCGGCGGTGATGGCGACCACCGTCCAGACCACGCCGAGGTCGAGGCCGCCGACGATGCCCCGGTCGATGCCCTGCTGCACGGCCACCGGCACGGCGGCCCGCCCCACCATGTAGACCAGGGCCAGGGCCAGCGTGCCGGCCAGGCCGACCCGCAGCTCCGGGGAGAGCGCCAGCCCGCGGCGCAGCGTCCGCCACGTCGTCTCCGGTGCCTCGGCCTCCTCGGCCCGCGGCTCCCGCACCGTCGTACTCACCGGGCCCGCCTCTCGTTCGCGACTGCGGGGCTCCGCTCCGCTGCACTCCTCGCGCTCACCGGTCCACCTCGATTTCCAGGCCCGAGGCCAGCGGCGGCGTGACCTCGTCGTACGGCCGTTCCTGCGCGCGGTCGACCTCCGCCTGCTCGTAGGCGGTGACCAGATCGGCGTAGCCGGGCACGGTGGCGAGCAGCTCGGTGTGGGTGCCCCGGGCCACCACCCGCCCCTGCTCCAGGTAGATCACCTCGTCGGCCAGCGCGATGGTGGCCCGCCGGTAGGCGACCACCAGGATCGACGCGGCCGGCGCCGAGGCGTCCGCCGCCGACGAGCGCAGCCCGGCCAGGATGGCGGCCTCCACCCGGGGGTCGACCGCGCTGGTCGCGTCGTCGAGCACCAGCAGGCGGGGCCGGCCGGCCAGCGCGCGGGCCAGGGTGAGCCGCTGCCGCTGCCCGCCGGAGAGCGAGGTGCCGCGCTCGCCGACCCGGGTGTCCAGCCCCTCGGGCAGCGCCGCGACGAACCCGTCCGCCTCGGCCAGCCGCAGCGCCGCCCAGACGTCGTCGTCGCCGATGCCCGGCCGGTCCAGGGTGATGTTGGCCCGGACGGTGTCGTCGAAGATGAACGGCACCTGGGCCACCAGCGCGGCGGTGCCGGCCAGCGAGGCGGCGGTCAGCCGGCGGACGTCCACCCCGTCCAGGGCGACCGTGCCGGAGCGCGGGTCGACCAGCCGAACGGCCAGCGACGCGATCGTCGACTTGCCGGCGCCGGTCGGCCCGACCAGGGCGACGGTCTTCCCGGCCGGCACGGTGAAGGTGACCTCGCCGAGCACCTCGGTGCCGGGCAGGTGCGCCTCGGCCGGCTCGTAGCCGAAGCAGACGTCGGTGAAGGTGAGCGTGGCCGGCCGGGGATCGGCCGGGTCGAGCGCGGTGTCCCCGTACGGCATCTCGCCGGTGGCGTCGAGCACCCGGCGCACCCGGTCCCAGCCGGCGACGCTGCGCGGCAGCTCGGCCAGCACCCAGCCGATGGCCCGCACCGGGAACGCCAGCACGGTGAACAGGAAGGCCACGCTGACCAGCTCGGCGACGCTGATCGCGCCCTGGCGCAGCCGGAACGTGCCGACCACCAGCACGGCGAGCGTGCCGAGGCTGGGCAGGGTCTCCAGCATCGGGTCGAAGACGCCGCGCAACCGACCCACCGAGACCAGCGCGTCGCGCAGCTCGCCGGCCCGGTCGGCGAACCGGCGGGTCTCCTGCGCCTCCCGGCCCATCGTCTTGACCACCAGGGCGCCGTCGAAGCTCTCGTGGGCGATGCCGCTGACCTCGGCCCGCAGCCGCTGCGCCCGCGCCTGCCGCGGCGCCATCCGGCGGGAGTAGACCACGTTGAGCGTGAACAGCGCCGGGAAGACGGCCAGCCCGACCAGGGCCAACGCCCAGTCAGTGGCGAAGAGCGAGGCCACCGCGCCGACCAGCATCACCAGCGTGCCGACCGCGAACGGCAGCGGCGCGATCGGGTACCAGGCGGCCTCCACGTCGGAGTTCGCGTTGGACAGCAGGGTGCCGGTGGCGTTGCGGTGGTGCCAGGCCAGCGGCAGCTCCAGGTAGCGCCGGGTGACCCGGCGACGGTACGCGGCCTGGAGGCGGTACTGCATGTAGCCGGCGCCGAGCCGGCGGCCGACGATGCCGGCCACCCGCAGCACGCTGATCCCGAACAGCGCCGTGGCGGCGAGCGCGAGCGTGCCGACCCCCACCGAGCCGCGGGCGATCGCCGGCACCACCACGTCGCCGACCACCGTGCCGACGACGTACGCGCTGGCGATCACCATGCTGCCGAACAGCACGCTGCCGGCCACCGCCACCGCGAAGATGCGCGGCTGCTCCCGGATCGCCCGACCGAGGACGGCCAGCCCCCGACCGAGCACGTCCCGACTTGTCCTGCTCGCCACGCTCTCCCCCGCCGTAAGCCGCAATTATCTCCCTCATCCTTACCGGTCGGGGCGAGCTCCGCCGACCCGTACCGGTATGGCCGGCGTCACGCGCGCCGCGCCCCGCGGTCGTCGCCGCCGCCCGCGCGCCGCCACCCCGCTGGCACGGCGCGGCCCGCCCGGGTTCCACCTAGGATCGATCCATGTCTCGGTACGCCCGATCGGAGCGCGAGGCGCTCGCCGACCTGATGTTGACGCTGGGACCGGACGCACCGACGGTCAACACCGGGTGGACCACCCGCGACCTGGCCGCGCACCTGGTGGTGCGGGAGCGCCGGCCGGACGCCGCCGGCGGCATCGTGCTCGCGCCGCTGCGCGGGTACGCCGAACGGGTCCGTCGCCGGATCGCCGCCCGGCCCTGGACGCAGCTGGTCGGTCAGGTGCGCCGCCCACCGGTCTGGAGCCCGGTGAGCAACCCGGTGACCGACGAGCTGGCCAACACCCTGGAGTTCTTCATCCACCACGAGGACGTCCGCCGGGCGGGTGAGCGGTGGCAGCCGCGTGACCTGCCGGTCGGCCTCTCCGCGGCGCTGTGGCGGCGGTGCGCGCCGCTGGCCCGGCTGGCGCTGCGCCGGTTCCCGGCCGACCTCTTCGTCCAGGCCCCCGGGCACGGCGAGGTGAGTGTGGGCCGCGGCGGCGAGCCGGTGCGGATGGTGGGCGCGCCGGGCGAGCTGGCGCTGTTCCTCTCCGGCCGGCAGCGGGTCGCCCGGGTGCAGATCGACGGGGCGTCGGAGCTGGCCGAGCGGCTGCGCGGTGCCCACCTGGCCATGTGACCGAGTGTGCACAATCGGTCACGCAGAGACATGGAACCCCGGCCACCCGAACGATGGGCGCCGATCCCTGCTCCCGTAGGCTGTGCCGCGTCGTCCCGTGGGGGACGGCGCGACAGGGGGCGGCATGCGGACCTTCGCGGTCTCGGCGCTGCGGGAACCCCCCTTTCCCGCCGGGCGCCATGACAGCACGGACCAGGTGGCTCGGCAGAGCATCGAGTGGGCACGCGGTCTCGGGCTGATCGATAGCGGGCAGCGACTGCGCCGGGCCGATGTCGCCGGGTTGGCCGGGCGGGCCTGCCCGAACGGTCCGGTCGAGCGGCTGCGCCTGCTCTCCGACCTGGTCGCCTGGCTGTTCGTGGTGGACGACGCCTGCGACGAGGACGGCCTGGGCGAGGCGCCGACCCGGCTCGCGCCCACGGTGGCCGCGCTGCTCGACGTGCTGGACCGGCACGGCGACCCGGCCGCGCCGGTGCCGACCGCCGCCGGCCCGCTCGGCGACGCGCTGGACGACCTGTGCCGGCGGATCCGGGCGGCCGGACCGCCGGCGATGCTGCTGCGCTTCGCCGCCCAGGTGCGCGACTACCTGCTGGCGCTGCTCTGGGAGGCGGCGAACCGGGAGCGGGAGCGGGTCCCACGGTTGGCCGAGTACGTGCAGATGCGCCGGCACACCGGCGCGGTCGGCCCCAGCCTCACCCTCACCGAACTGGCCCTCGGCGGGCACCCGGCGGCGGCCCGGCGGGCCGAGCCGGCGCTGGTCGCGCTGGACCTGCTCGCCATGGACCTGATCTGCTGGTGCAACGACGTCTTCTCGTACGGCAAGGAGCAGCGGTCGGCGCCGGACGGGCACAACCTGGTCACCGTGATCGCCCGGGAGACCGGCGGTGACGAGGAGACCGCGCTGCGGGCCGCCGCCGACCGGTTCAACGACGCGCTCGCCGCCTACCTGGCCGCGGAGGCGGCGCTGCTGCCCGAGGCCGACGCCGAGCTGCGCCCGGCGCTGGTCGCACGGCGTAACTGGATCCGGGCCACCTACGACTGGTCACTGGTGGCCGCCCGGTACGCCTGAATCCGCGTCCCACCAGGCGGGATAGGGCCGACCGACGGTCGGGGGGCTAGCCGACGCCACGAGGCAGGCAATACTCTTCGGTAACGAACACCGACGTGACGACCGTCACGCCTCCACCCCCGAAGGCGGCTACAGCGATGGCTCTCGATGTACCGTACCGTTCCATCCCGGAAATGTTCCTCAAGCGCGTCGCGGCAACCCCCGACCGTGACGCCTTCGCCCATCCGTCCCCGGACGACTCCGGCCCGGTCTGGCTGACCTGGGCGCAGGTGGCCGCCCGCGCCAAGGCCATCGCGGCCGGCCTGCACGACCTCGGCGTCGGCCAGGAGCACCCGGTGGCGATCCTGGCCAACACCCGGATCGAGTGGGTGCTCGCCGACCTGGGCATCATGTGCGCCGGTGGCGCCACCACCACCGTCTACCCGACCACCGAACCCGAGGACGCGACGTACATCATCGCCGACTCCGGTTCCCGGGTGCTGTTCGCCGAGAACCCGGCCCAGGCCGCGAAGATCGCCGGGGCGCAGCTGCCGGCCCTGACCCACGTGGTGCTCTTCGACGGCGAGCCGGACCAGGCCGCCGCGGTGCCCCAGCTCACCCTGGCCCAGCTCGAGGAGCGGGGCGCGGCCCGGCTCGCCGCCGAGCCGGAGCTGATCGAGAACATCGTCGCCGGGCTCGGCCCCGACCACCTGGCCACGCTCATCTACACCTCCGGCACCACCGGCCGGCCCAAGGGCGTGGAGCTGCTGCACGGTGGCTGGTGCTGGGAGGGCGTCGCGCAGGCCGAGCTCGGGCTGCTGCGCGACGACGACCTGCAGTACCTCTGGCTGCCGTTGTCCCACTCGTTCGGCAAGACGCTGCTCTGCGGCGCCATCCACGTGGGTCTGCCGACGTACGTCGACGGCCGGGTGGACAAGCTGGTCGACCTGCTGGCCGTGGTCAAGCCGACGCTGATGTGCGGCGCGCCGCGGGTCTTCGAGAAGGTCTACAACCGGGCGGTCACCACGGCGCAGGACGCCGGTGGCGCGAAGGCGAAGATCTTCGCCTGGGGCGTCCGGGTGGGCAAGGAGAAGGTCGCCCTCGAGCAGGCCGGCAAGCCGGTGCCCGGCGGGTTGAAGCTGCGCTACGCGATCGCCGAGAAGCTGGTGTTCAGCAAGCTCCAGGCCCGGCTCGGCGGCCGCATCCGGGTGCTCGTCTCCGGCGCCGCGCCGCTCAGCCCGGACATCGCCACCTTCTTCGCCGCGGCGAACCTGCCGATCTCCGAGGGCTACGGCCTGACCGAGACCAGCGCCGGCAACTTCGTCAACCCGCCGGAGGGCCTGCGCATCGGCACCGTCGGCAAGGCGATGGGCGACCTGGAGTGCCGGATCGACACCGACGGCGAGATCCTGGTCCGTGGCCGGCCGGTGATGCGCGGCTACCACAACCTGCCCGAGGAGACGGCCGCCGCGTTCACCGAGGACGGCTTCTTCCGCACCGGTGACATCGGCACGTTGGACGCCGACGGCTACCTGAAGATCACCGACCGGAAGAAGGACCTGGTCAAGACGTCCGGCGGCAAGTACATCGCGCCGTCGCACATCGAGGGCATGTTCAAGGCCACCTGCCCGTACACCTCGCAGGCGGTGGTGATCGGCCAGGCGCGCAACTACTGCACGATGCTGGTCACCCTCGACCCGGACGCGATCAAGGGCTGGGCCGCCGGCACCCCGCTGGAGGGCCGCAGCTACGCCGAGATCGTCGCCTCGCCGGAGGCGCAGGCCATGGTCGAGGAGTACGTCGCCCAGCTCAACAGCAAGCTGAACCGGTGGGAGACGATCAAGAAGGTCACCATCCTGCCGCGCGACCTGACCATCGAGGACGGCGAGATCACCCCGTCGTTGAAGATCAAGCGCCGGGGCGTGGAGACCAACTTCGCCACCGAGATCGAGAAGATGTACGCCGGCACGCTCGCCGAGATCTGAGCGAGCGGCGGTCCCGCGCCCGACTCCCCCGGCCGGGCGCGGGACCGCCGGTTCACAGGTGGTGCCCCCGCCACCTGGTCTGCTCCGCCTCGGCGGCGAGCTGCTCCTCCAGCGCCACCTGGCGGACCCGCCGCCGACGCGGCGCGTCGACCACCGTCTGCACCCCCACCACCGCCACCGTGGCGACGGCCAGCAGGGCCAGTGCGACCAGCTCGGGCAGCTGTCCGGCCACCGGCACCAGCAGGAGCAGCAGCAACACCCCGCCGACCGTCGGCCAGCGCGCCGCGCCGAGCATCCGGCCGCCGAGCACGATCATCGCGAGCAGGTAGACCGAGACCCCGCCGTAGAGCGCCAGCAGGTCGAGGCCGGGCAGCCTGACCCCCCAGGCCGGGGTTCCGGGATCGGCCCCTTCGTAGATCAGCCCCTTGAGCCCGAGCGCGAAGAGGATGACCCCCGCGACGACGGGCAGGTGCAGGTAGGTGTAGACGTCCCGGGCCAGCACGGCGCGGGCGAGCCGGTCCCGGGTGCGGTGCAACGCCTGCTCCATGGCGAACGCGAGGGTGTCGAAGTACGCCCACCACAACGCCGCGACCACCGCGATGCCGAGCACCGCCCCGATGAGCACCGGCCAGGTCAGCGGCAGGTTGATGGTGCCGCTGGGCCCGAGCCCGAGCGCGATGATGGTCTCGCCCAGGGCCACCAGGATGATCTGGGCGTGCCGCTCCGCCCAGTGCCCGGCGGAGAGGATCGTCCACCCGGTACCGCGCAGGGCCAGCCCGGCGCCGTACTCCACGCCGATGGCGGCGATCCAGCAGGCCAGCCGGGCCAGCCCCTCGGCCGTCCCGTCGAAGAGCCGCTGCGGCAGCAGCGCGGCGGTAACGATGAACGCCGTGGCCAGGACCACCGGCAGGGCCATCAGCAGCCACCGCTGGCGCAGGTCGCGGTTGCGGCGACCGACCCACAGGAAGATCGACGCCTGGCTGGCCCGGACCAGGAAGTAGCAGGTGGCGAAGACCAGCGGGCCGGACAGCCCGCCCGGCCGGTCGACGAACGCCTTCGGCAGGGAGAGCGCCAGTACGAAGGCGGCGGCCATGGTGACGAAGCCGACCAGCGGCACCACCCCCTGGTCGGTGCGGATCACGTTGCCCAGCGCCGCGAAGCCGGTCCAACACCACCAGAGCAGGGCGAGCACCACCAGCGCCTGGATCACGCCCCGGACGGTCGGGTTGCCGGCCGCGGCGGTGGTGACGTTCAGGAAGGCGAAGACGAAGACCAGGTCGTAGAAGAGTTCGAGCCGGGTCGCGCGGGAGCCCGGTGCGCTCCGCTGGACCCCGCTCGCCCGCCGGCCCCCGTCCGCGCGCGCCACCAGGGCAGTCTGGCAGCCCGTACCGCACCGAAGGTCGCTTCCCGGCCAGGCCGGACGAACCTCCACCCTTCGGGGTGGCCACCGTCCGGCGTCCCACCCCCGCTCGCTCAGGCGATGACGGCGGGCTCCCGCCACCGGGGCCGACCGCCGCGGTCCAGGTCGTAACGGACCGCGGCGATCCGGCCGACCGCCTCGACCAGGTCGGCGGCGGGCAGCGTGAACGGCAGCCGCAGGAAGCGCTCCAGCGTCCCGTCCAGCCCGAACCGGGGCCCGGGGGCCAGCCGTACGCCGACCTCCTCGGCTGCCCGGGCGAGGGCGCTGGAGATCGGCCCGTCCAGCTCGGCCCAGAGGGTGACACCGCCGCGCGGCACGGTCACCCGCCAGTCGGGCAGCCGCTGGGCGAGGGCGCCGAGCAGGGCGTCCCGCTGGGTGGTGAGCTGGGCCCGGCGGGCCGCGACGATGGCCGGCGCGTCGGCCAGCAGGTGCACCGCGACCAGTTGGTCCAGCACCGGGCTGGCCATGTCCACCCCGACCCGGGTCGCGGCCAGCCGCTGCACCTGCGGCGCTGACGCGCGCACCCAGCCGATCCGCAGACCGCCCCAGAACGGCTTGCTCAGCCCGCCGATGGTGACCACCCGCGAGTGCCGGTCGAACACGGCGGCCGGCGGCGGCACGACCGTGCCGTCCAGCGGCAGGTCCACGAACGACTCGTCGATGACCAGGTCGGTGCCGACCGCGTGCGCGGTGGCGACCAGCCGCTCGCGCAGGTCGGCGGGCATCAGGTGGCCGGTGGGGTTCTGGAAGTCCGGGATCAGGTAGGCCAGCTTCGGGCGGGCCTGCCGCAGGCTGCCGAGCAGCAGGTCGGCGTCCCAGCCGGTGTCGGCGGCCAGGCCGTGGGTGGTGATCCGGGCCCGCCGCGCGGCCAGCGCCGCCAGCGCGTTCGGGTAGCTCGGCGACTCCACCAGCACCCCGGCGCCGGGCGCCAGCGCCAGCCGGAGCACCAGGTCCAGGGCGTGCTGCGTGCCGTTGGTGACCATGATCTGGTCGGCCGAGGTGGGCAGCCCCCGCTCGGTGTACGCGTGCGCCACCGCCTCGCGCAGCTCGACGATGCCGGTCGGGTGGTAGCCGGCGCCACCCAGGTAGCGGGGCAGGTCCTCGGCGGCCGCCCGGGCGGCCGGCACCAGCTCGGGCGGGGCGGCCAGCGCCGCCACGCCCAGGTCGATCATGTCGTGGTCGTCCTGCGGGGTCCACAGTCCTGTGCTGGCCACCCGGTGGGTGCCGGGCAGCATGGTCCAGCTGCCGGCGCCCCGCCGGCTGGCCAGGTGGCCGCTCTCGCGCAGTTCCCGGTAGGCGGCGCTGACCGTGGTGCGGCTGATCCGCAGCGCCTGGGCCAGTTCCCGCTCGGCGGGCAGGCGGACGCCGAGCGGGAGCCGGCCGTCGGCCAGCAGGCCGCGTACCGCGCCCGCCAGGGCGGCGTAGTCGGGGCTGCGCCGGCGACCCGGGAGGGCGTGCCACTGGCCGAGCAGCCGGGCCAATTGGACCCCTCGCACCTGGCTTGTCATGCCACTCCTCGGATATTGGCTCTCTCCGTCACGCCGGATTGGCCCCTAGGGTGGCATGCATGGCAGCGATTGGCAATCTCCGGTACCGCCCCGTCCGGCGGCTGACCCAGCTCTACGCGGGCCTCGTCCTGTACGGCGTCAGCATGGCCCTCATGATCCGGTCGGGGCTGGGCCTGAACCCCTGGGACGTCTTCCACCAGGGGCTCGCCCGCGGCACCGGGTTGTCCTTCGGCACCGTGACCATCGCGGTCGGCGCGCTGGTCCTGCTGCTCTGGATTCCGCTGCGGCAGCGCCCCGGCCTCGGCACGGTGAGCAACGTGGTGGTCATCGGGCTGGTGGTGGACGCCACCCTGGCGGTGCTGCCGGCCGGCGGGCCGCTCGCCGTCCGGATCGGTCTGCTGGTCGCCGGCATCGTGGGCAACGGCGCCGCCACCGGCCTCTACATCGGCGCCCGGCTCGGCCCCGGCCCCCGCGACGGGCTGATGACCGGCCTGGTCGCCCGCCGGCCCGGTTGGTCGATCCGGGTGGTCCGCACCGGCATCGAGGTGACCGTGCTGGCGGTGGGCTGGCTGCTCGGCGGCACCGTCGGCGTCGGCACGGTGGCGTACGCGCTGGCCATCGGGCCGCTGACCCAGCTGTTCCTGCCCCGGTTCACCGTCGCCGAGCCGGTGCCGGCCCCGGGGCGGGCCGCGCCGGTCCCCGCCGGCTGACCGCGTACCCGGGTCGTCGCGCAGGGTGCGGGCAGTGGGCCGGGTGTTCCCTTTTGGCCGCGGTGCCCGGCAGAATCTGCGCATGGGGGAGAGCGGATGGCGCTGGAGCGACGCCTGGATCTTCGTCTCGTTGGTGATCGCCAGCGGCGCCGGCCGGCACCGTCGGTCGCCGTCCAGCCGCCGGCCGGAAGGGGTCCGGTTGGCCGACGTGCTCTCCACCGCCGACCACCTCAACCAGGCGATCCCCGAGCGGCACGAGGTCGAGGAGGCGGTCCGCCGGCTGGTCGGCGCCGGCCTGGTCGACGTCGCGGACGGCTGGTTCCGGATCACCCCCGACGGTGAGCGGCTGTGGCGTACCCGGCCGAGCGCCGGGCTGGCCACCACCGTGGACACCGTGCAGGGGGTGCTGAGCCGCCGGCAGCCGCCCGTCCGCGCGGACTGGCAGCTCGACGAGGCCGACCACGCCGCCGCGGTGCAGGAGTACCTGGTGCGGTCGATCCCGGCGCCGCGCCGCTCCCCGGAGAACCGCGCCCACCGGGACTGACGCCCCGGCCGGGCGCCGGGTTCGAGGGGTGACGGCTCAGCGGACGGGGTGCCCCGCCCCGCGCAGCGCGTCCTTGACCTGCGCCACGGTCAGCTCGCCGAAGTGGAAGACGCTCGCCGCGAGCACCGCGTCCGCGCCCGCGTCGACCGCCGGCGGGAAGTGTGCCACCTGGCCGGCGCCGCCGCTGGCCACCACCGGCACGTCCACCACCCGGCGTACCCGCGCGATCAGGTCCAGGTCGAACCCGGCCTTGGTGCCGTCGGCGTCCATCGAGTTGAGCAGGAGCTCGCCGGCGCCCAGCTCGGCGCCCCGGCGGGCCCACTCGATCGCGTCCAGCCCGGTGCCCCGCCGGCCGCCGTGGGTGGTGACCTCGAAGCCGCTGGGCGTGGCGCCGGCCGGTGCCCGCCGCACGTCCAGGGAGAGCACCAGCACCTGCCGGCCGAACCGGTCGGCGATCTCGGCGATCAGCTCCGGACGGGCGATCGCCGCGGTGTTCACCCCGACCTTGTCGGCGCCGGCCCGCAGCAGCGTGTCGACGTCGGCGACCTGGCGGATCCCGCCGCCGACGGTCAGCGGGATGAACACCGACTCGGCGGTGCGCCGGACCACGTCGAGCATGGTGCCGCGGTCGCTGGCGGAGGCGGTGACGTCGAGGAAGGTCAGCTCGTCCGCGCCGGCCCGGTCGTACGCCGCGGCCAGCTCGACCGGGTCACCGGCGTCGCGCAGGTCGAGGAAGTTGACCCCCTTGACCACCCGCCCGGCGTCCACGTCCAGACAGGGGATCACCCGTACCGCCACCGTCATGCCGCGAGCCTATCCGGTGTCGGCGCGGCGGTGGCCGACCCGGACGGGCCGGCCACCGCCGAGGAGGCCCGGGTCACACCCGGACGAGCATCTTGCCGAGGTTCTCGCCGCGCAGCAGGCCGAGGAACGCCTCCGGGGCGTGCTCGATCCCGTCCACGACCGTCTCGTCGTAGCCGATGCTGCCGTCGCGCAGCCAGCCGGACATCTCCCGGACGAACTGCCCGCGCAGCGCGCCGTGGTCGCCGACCAGGAAGCCGCGCAGGGTCAGCCGCTTGCCGATGACCAGCGCCAGGTTGCGCGGCGCGGCCGGCGGCTCGGTGTCGTTGTACTGCGCGATCATGCCGCAGATCGCGGCCCGGCCGTGCAGCCGCAGGGCGGAGATGGCCGCCTCCAGGTGGTCGCCGCCGACGTTGTCGAAGTAGACGTCGATGCCCTCGGGTGCGGCCACCTTCAGCGACTGGCGGACCGGGCCGTCGTGGTAGTCGAACGCGGCGTCGAAGCCGAGCGCCCGCAGCCGCTCCACCTTGGCCGCCGAGCCGGCGCTGCCGATCACCCGGGACGCGCCCTTGAGCTTGGCGATCTGCCCGACCAGGCTGCCCACCGCGCCGGCGGCGGCGGAGACGAAGACGGTCTCCCCCGGCTTCATCCCGGCCACCTCGAGCAGCCCGGCGTACGCGGTCAGCCCGGTCATCCCGAGCACGTGCAGGTAGCTGGTCACCGGCGCCAGGTCGGGGTCGACGATGCGCGCGGAGCCCGCGTCGACCAGCGCGTACTCCCGCCAGCCGAGCCCGTGCAGCACCCAGTCGCCGGGGGCGAAGCCCTCGGCCTCGCTGGCCACCACCTCGCCGACCGCGCCCCCGTCCAGCGGCGCGTCGAGCGGGAAGGGCGGCACGTACGACTTCACGTCGTTCATCCGCCCGCGCATGTACGGGTCGACCGACATGTACCGGTTGCGGACCAGGAGCTGGCCCGGACCGGGCTTCGGCACGTCCGTCTCGACCAGCCGGAAGTTCTCCGCCGTCGGCCAGCCCTGCGGGCGGGACGCCAGGTGGATCTCCCGGTTGCGCGCGCTCACGCGGCGTCCCGCACGGTGAGCGCGACCTCGATGTTGCCCCGGGTGGCGTTGGAGTAGGGGCAGACCTGGTGCGCCTGGGCGACCAACTGCTCGGCGGTGGCCCGGTCCACCGTCGGCAGGTCGACGACCAGCGTCACGGCCAGCCCGAAGCCGCCCGCGCTGTTCGGCCCGATGCCCACCTCGGCCTCGACCACCGAGCCGGTCACGTCCGCCTTGGCGCGGCGGGCGACCAACCGCAGCGCGGAGTGGAAGCAGGCCGCGTAGCCGGCGGCGAAGAGCTGCTCGGGGTTGGCGGCGCCGCCGGCCCCGCCCATCTCTTTCGGCACCGCCAGGTCGAGGTCGAGCGTGCCGTCGGAGGTCTGGACGTGGCCGTCCCGGCCGTCACCGGTGGCCCGGGCGGACGCGGTGTAGAGCACCTGCATGAGGGGTCACTGCTCCTTCTGTCGGTGGATGGTCTCGGTGACCCGGGTGAGGGTGTCGCGGATGGCGACCAGCTCCGCGGCGGTCAGCCCGGTGGCCCGGGCCACCCGCAGCGGCACGTCCGCCATCCGTTCGCGCAAAGCCCGACCCTCGGCGGTCAGGCCCACCTCGACCCGCCGCTCGTCGCGCGCCGACCGGCGCCGGACCACCAGGCCCGCCCCCTCCAGCCGCTTGAGCAGCGGCGAGAGGGTGCCGGAATCCAGCCGCAGGCGCGCGCCGAGCTCGGTGACGCTGGGCGCCTGCTCGTCGTGCTCCCAGAGCACCAGCAGCACCAGGTACTGCGGGTAGGTCAGGCCGAACCGGTCGAGGATCGGGCGGTAGACGTCGGTCAGCGCGCGCGACGCCGCGTAGAGCGCGAAGCACACCTGCCGGCCCAGCACCAGATCGTCGGTCACCGGCAAACAGTAGCGCGCAATTAAGTTGTGCACAATCTATTCGTGAGGTCAGACCACGCAGAGCGGCACGTTCGGGGGCACGGTCTCGGCCCGTTTCAGCACCACGACCTCGTCGCCGAGTTCGCCCCGCTGTCTGATCGGCTTGGTCCGGAACACCTTGAGGAAGAAGTTCACGACGTCGGCGACCACCTTCGGGATCGAGTAGCTGACCCCGTAGCGCATGTGCACGCCCAGCCCCGCGCCCCGGCAGACGATCAGGCCGGCCCCCGAGCCGAGGCTCGCCCCCACCGAGGCGCGCAGGGCGACGTACACCCCGGCGGTGAACCCGAGCGCCCCGATCCCGACGGTGAACTTCACGTCGTACGTGACGAGCAGCCCACTGGCCCCGATGGAGATCCCGGTGATCGAGTTGGTCAGGCTGTTGCGCACCTGGAAGCCGCCCGGCTGGATCGGGCCCCAGTACGGGCGGTGGTAGCCGTAGCCGATCGCGCCGCTCAGCGCGTACTCGCCGGCGGCGTCGAGGCGGCCGTCCTTGGCGCTGAACGCCGTCTTGATCTCCAGGAGCTGGTCGACGGTGGCCGAGAAGGGCACCCCGAGGATGGTCCCGATCGGGATGCTGAACTGCGTCGGCACCACCACCGACCGGGCCAGGTTGCGGGTGTTGCCGACGCTGGTCGCCGCCTTGACCGCCACCCGGAGGCCGGCGCCGCCGGTGACGCTGAACTCCGCCCGGGTCACCGTGCCGCCGGAGATGGCCAGGTCGAAGGTGGCCGTCGGCTTCTTCAGCAGCAGGGTCACCGACCCGGTCATCCGGATCTCGCCGTCGTCGTGCTCGAACCGTGCGGTGACCCCCTCGGAGCAGCACTCCGTGGTCAACTTCAGGGCGCCGGCCTGCGCCGACTGCTGGTTGGCCACCCGCGCGGGCCGGCGCCCTGAAGTTGACCACGGAG
>NZ_QGSW01000448.1:0-2168 GCF_003176715.1 Micromonospora sp. S4605 | reverse complement strand
GGGGTGGCCTGGACGGGCAGCGGCGCGAGGGTGGCGCCCAGGGTGGCCACCAGGACGGTCGCGGTGACGAGTCGGGTCTTCATAGACGACGACCTCTCAGTCCGGATGGCTGAAACTTAGCTACGCATCGATGAATCGTCAAGAAGGTTTGCTACAAGTTGGACGGCCCGAACGGCGCGGCGAGCGCGGCGGGCGCGCCGCTCAGGCGGTGCCGACGAACTGGCTGACGTGGTAGGCGGTGCTCCGGCCGTCGGGCGTCCTGGTCCACTTCGAGACCATCAGGTGCAGGTCGTTGGCCCGCCGGCTGGACCACGGGTGGATGAACCCGCCGTAGAGCCCCGGCTCCTGCCAGGGGGTGACCTGCACCCTCTCCGCCGTCCAGACCTGGTCCGGCCCGCCAGCGGTGCGGGTGACGATGCAACCGGTGGCGCAGTTGAGGTAGGACATCACCCAGGTGCCGTCGGCGAGCCGCCGGACCGACGGCTCGCCGAAGCGGCCGGTCAGGATCGGCGTGCACGGCCGGCCCCAGCCCCAGTTGCTGCCGTTCCAGCCCCAGCCCTCGTACGACTCCGGGTAGAACAACCGGTCCCAACGGACCCGGCGCAGCATCATCGGGCCGTCCTGGCGCCCCGAGCGCACCGAGAAGACGTACACCCAGTCGCCGTCGCGCTGCATCGTCCACATCTGGAACGGGTCGGTGTTGGTGCCGTTGTTCCACCACTTCAGCGGCGTACGGATGAAGTCGTTGCCGTTGTCGCTGTAGGCCAGCCCGGCGTAGCGCGACCGCCAGTGCGGCCCGGCGGGTCCGGCGGAGGCCCAGTTCTCGATGCTCATGTACGAGATGAGCTGCCGGCCGGTCTCCGGGAAGCTGATGCCGTCGTTGGGGATGACTGTCACCTCCCAGAGGCCGTCGATGCCGATCCCGTTGTGGCCGTTGTGCATCAACTCCGGGGCCCGCCCGTTGCCCGCGACCCGCGCCGCGCTGTCGAAGACCACGCCGCCGGCGACCCCGGGGTGGATGTTGGAGCGCAGCATCACCGGTGAGCGCCAGTCGTTCGGCAGCGGTGGGCCCTCCGGCCACGGGGTGTTGAAGGTGTCGCCGAAGAGGTACCCGATGGAGCCGTTCTCCAGCACGTAGGGGATGCCGAGGTCGGTGCCGGCAACCCGCCACCGGTGGTAGGTGTCCAGGTCGGCGCCGGTGAGCCGCTTCTTCCAGGACGCGGCTCGGGCGGGTCCGGGGGCGAGCAGGGCGCCGGTCGCCGTGGCCGCGCCGACCACGGCGACCCGGCCGAGCAGGGTGCGGCGATCGATGGTCATGGTGGTAGTCAAGCGGGCGTCGGACGGCCGAAGGATGTCTTCAGTCGTCCCTTGTCGCCCTGCCGGAATTTTTCGCGGATCCATTGACAGGCGTCATGGCGCCTCTCCAGACTCGCGGCTGTCGGAGCTCAACACCGGCCAGTTCGTCACCGGCAACCGGGCGGGAGCGTCGCGTCATGACCAGAGCTGTCCCTCGCGCGGGCTTGGCCGCGTTCCTCGCGGTGTGCCTGGTGGCCACCGGCGTCCTCGTCGGCGCGTCGCCGGCACACGCCGCGCCCGTCTTCAAAGCCTCGTTCCCGTGCGGCCAGCGGTGGACCTACAGCCACCACAGCAGCGAGGTCCGCCAGGCGCTGGACTTCGTCCGCGCCGACGGCGGCGTCACCAACGGCACCCCCGTGCTCGCCTCGGCGGCCAGCACCGCCTACCGGTACTCCCAGCCCAGCGGCGCCGGCAACTACATAGCGATCGAGCACGGCGGCGGGTGGAAGACCTACTACTTCCACCTCTCCGCGTACTCGGTGGCCAACGGGGCGACCGTCAGCCAGGGGCAGCAGATCGGGTTGACCGGCAACACCGGCAACTCCTCCGGCGCGCACATCCACTACGAGCAGCTCCACAACGGGGTGGGCCAGACCATCGTCATCAACGGCGTCTCCCTGGCGCCGTATCCGGGCTCGTACCACCAGCGCTACCGAGATGCGGGCCAGTGCTCCGCCCTTTAGGGCAACGCCGTGAAGTTATGGGCTGATCGGTGTGGTCAAGAGGTTGATGGTGATGGTTGCTTGGTAGGTGCGTCGGTCGACGCGCAGGCTTTTGTAGGCGTATCGGGACAGCGGTCGTTTGACGGCTCG
>NZ_QGSW01000470.1:0-2179 GCF_003176715.1 Micromonospora sp. S4605 | reverse complement strand
GCCGCCGACGGCGCCGCCGGGGTCGGGGCGGCGGGCCCGCGCAGGGCGTGGCGGACCTCACGCCACCAGACGAACACCACGAAGCCCGCGAAGATCGGCCACTCGAAGGCGTACGCCCAGCTCAGCGCGTTGCCCGAGGCGGCCCGGCCGATCTGCCACCAGCCCAGCGCCAGGAAACCCGCGACCAGCACGACCATGGCCACGTGGCGCACGATCCACGCCGGGGTCCAGAGCCGCTTCATGGCATCGAGGGTACCGGGGCCGCCGCCGTTCTCCGACGCGGTGTCGTAGTCCGTCCGCGCCGGAATGGTTTGGTGCGACCCGGTGTGGGCATCCGTCTAGACGCCAGCCAGAAACTCCACCAGGGGGCGTGATGACCGGATCGATACGACAGGACGAGTTCCCGAGCCCGGAGCAGCGGATGCCCGAGTGGGGTGGCGATCAGGTCCACGACATGGCGTCCACCGGCGTGGACGACGACGGCGACCTGATCGGCGTGGACCCCGCCGAACTGGCCGACGAGGACCTGATCCGCGAGATGCACAGCCTGCACCGCACCCGGCTGGACACGCTGCGACACGCGTCCGACTCGGCGTTGGCGAACCACCTGCGCCGCACCGCCGAGTTGGAGACCGAGTACCTCGCCCGGCACCCGGGCCGCGAGGTCGACCCGAGCCGGCTGCGGGACGAGTGATGGGGACCGCCGAGCGCGGCGTGTCCGCGCCGCCGGAGGTGGTGTTCAGCACCGCGGTCGACCCGGACCGGGCGTCGGCGTGGCTGCCCGGTCCGCTGCGCGTCGACGGCACTCCCGCCGAGCACACCGACGCGGAGGAGTTGTCGGCGCGCTGGACCGCCCCGGGCGACTGGAGCGCGAAGCTGCGGGTGGACCCGGTCGACGCGGGCGGAGCCCGGGTCCGCCTCGACCTGACCGGTGGCACCGACCCCGACCGGCTCGCCGGTGAGGCCCTGGACAGCCTCGCCCGCGAGGTGGCGGACAACCTGCAGGCCGGCTGAGCCGGCGCGGAGCACGAGGAGACCGGGTGACCGACCTGAGGGACAAGGTGGCGCGGCTGCGCCAGGCGTACGCACCGAACGAGTACCGGCCGCTGGGCGGCTATCTGGCGGCGATGGGCACCTACGCGGGGGTGACCGGGGCGATCGCCGGCCTGGTCCGGTTGACCGGCCGGCCGGTGCCCGAGCGCCCCGCCACGGCCGACGTGGTGCTGCTCTGTGTGGCGACCCACAAGCTGAGCCGGCTGCTGTCCAAGGACGCGGTGACCAGCCCGCTGCGCGCCCCGTTCACCCGCTACGACAAGCCGATCGGCAGCGGCGAGGTGATGGAGCAGGTGCGCGACTCGGGCAGCTCCGCCCGGCACGCCATCGGCGAGTTGCTCAGCTGCCCGTTCTGCCTGGCGGTCTGGGTGGCCACCGGGCTGACCGGCGGGCTGGTGTTCGCCCCGCGGCTGACCCGGCTGGTCGCCACCGCGCTGACCGCGGTGGCCGCCTCGGACTTCCTCCAGATGGCGTACGCGGTGGCCCAGCAGGCCGCCGAGGGGGACGAGGACTGACGCCTACCGCGGGAAGCGGGGGCCGGCGATCCGCCGGCCCCCGCTGTCGCGTCGGCAGCCGGGTCCGTCAGGTGGGGGTCGTCCCGTGGTTCTGACCGGCCCAACCCCGGGACCGTTCGGGCTCCCGCTCGTCCTCGTCCGCGCCGGTGATCACGTCCCGGTCCACCGCGGTCTTGTCGTGCTCGTTGGCGAAGTCCGGCTCCGGCAGCGTGTCCACGCCCTCCGGGGGCTGGCCCAGCGCCGGGATCTTCTCGTGCGGCTGCTCGTGGTGGGACATCTCGCTCTCCTCTCGCGGGGGACGCCGGAACGTCAGGTGACCGACCCGCCGAGCAGATCCGCCACCTCGTCCACCGAGTACTCGCCCTCGGGCAGCGCGGCGATCCGGGTGAGCAGCTGAGCGGGCAGCTCCGCGGCGACCGCCCGGCGGTAGATGGTGGCCTGGGTGATCCGCTCCTGGCCGTGGTAGAGGTCCTCCAGCAGGTCGTCGAGCCGCCGGATGTCCGGCTCGTCGCCGACCGGCTCGTCCGCGACCGGCACGCCGGCCACCGGCGCGTCGGCCACGGAGGTGTCGGCCACGGGTCTGTCGGTCACGGGTACGTCCTCGGTCACCC
>NZ_QGSW01000078.1:0-2199 GCF_003176715.1 Micromonospora sp. S4605 | reverse complement strand
GGCTTCGTGCGCCGTGAGGCGCTGTGTTTCGAGTGGAGGTGAGAGACCTTCGCCGTCTGCCTTGTCGCAGCGAGGGGATGGAGCTGAGGGCAGCCTGACCCGGGTGGTGCCGGGGAGGGTGGGAGCAGCCCTGACAACGCCGGGACGTGTCAGTACTGCCAGATGGGGCGGGTCCGGCAAGCGGGATGGAAAGGGGTACGCGAGGAACCGGCGTCTATTACGTCTCTTAACGTGCCACCGGCTCTAACCTGGCGGATTCGGGCCGGTCGCGGTGCGCACCCGGGCGTCGGTGACGGCGGCGGGGAACTCTTCAGGCAGTTTGAAACCGCTGCCTGGGAGGCCGTGGGGAAGGTCTGCGGCGTACTCACGGCGATACCGCAGGGACAAAGTCGGGCCCCTCGTCCATCGAGCGAAACACAGTGAACACGGGAACTGTCCTGGCCTTGCCGGGACCACGCTGCCGGCGTGGGGACCTCGGCTGGGTGCACCGACCACCGAGCAGGCCAGGGCAGGGCGGAGCCGCCGTAGTAGTCCGAGCCGGGGAAAGCCCGTGCACATGGCGAAGGGCGGCAGCGGAATCGAGAAGGGAAGGACTCTGTAATGCCGCAAGACGCGCCGTCGAATGACGGTGATCTGCGCTCGGCGGTCCTGATCGAGGGACCACGGGCGCGGGTAGCGGAGATGCAGGCCAAGCTTCACCGTTGGGCGGTGGCCGATCCTGGCCGCAGGTTCGACGACTTGTTCAACTTCGTGCATGACCCGGCGACGCTGCTGGTGGCGTTCGACCGGGTGGCGGGTAACACCGGGGCACGCACGCCCGGCGTGGACGGCCTCACGGTCGCCGACGTCGAGGCGGCTATCGGCGTGTCCGGGTTCCTGGACGAGCTGCGCGACGCTGTCAAGCGTGGCGGGTTCCGGCCGTTGCCGGTGCGGGAACGTAAGATCCCCAAACCGGGCGGGTCGGGAAAGGTCAGAAGCCTCGGCATTCCGACCGTGGCCGACCGTGTCGTCCAGGCAGCGCTGAAACTGGTGCTGGAGCCCATCTTCGAGGCCGATTTCGTGACGGTCTCCTACGGGTTCCGGCCCGGACGGCGGGCACACGACGCGATCGCTGAGATTCACCACTTCGGCACCCAGGGATATCGGTGGGTGCTCGACGCGGACATCGAAGCGTGCTTCGACTCGATCTCACACTCGGCCCTCATGGACCGGGTCCGGGCACGAGTCAAGGACAAGCGCGTGTTACTGCTGGTCAAGGCATTCCTGAAGGCCGGTGTCATGACCGAGACCGGTGTGCGGGAAGGATCCTCGATCGGCACCCCGCAGGGCGGCATCCTGTCCCCGCTGCTGGCCAACATCGCGCTCTCAGCCCTCGACGAGCAGCTGAGCGCGCCCTGGCAACCGGGCGGATCGATGGAAAGCCGCGTCAAGCGCGCCTCCCGCCGCGCCAAGGGACTCCCGACCTGGCGGCTGGCCCGCTACGCGGACGACTTCGTCGTCCTGGTGCACGGCACCCGGGAGCACACCGAGGCACTGCGCGAAGAGGTCACCGCCGTGCTGGCACCCCTGGGTCTGCGCCTGTCCGAGGCCAAGACCCAGATCGTCCACATGAGCGAGGGGTTCGACTTCCTGGGGTTCCGCATCCAGTGGCGCCGCAAACGAGGCACGAACCGCTGGCACGTCTACACCTTCGTCGCCGACCGGCCCATCCGGTCGGTCAAGCTGAAGATCCGTGCCCTGACCTACAAGAGATCAAAACAGGACCTGGAATCCGTGCTGATCCGGCTCAACCAGATCACGCGCGGATGGGCTTTCTACTTCCGGCACGCCGTGGCCAAGCACACCTTCGCCACCCTGGCGCAATACACCTGGTGGCGGGTGATCCGCATGCTCATGGACCGACACCGCTGGAGATGGAAAGAGCTACGCCGCAGGCTGACGACCCCCACCGGACAATGGGTCCAACCCTCGGCAGGCGACACCGCGTTGCTGCACATGGCGACGATCCCGATCGTCCGCTACCGCTACCGCGGCAACACGATCCCCACCCCATGGACCTGAACCACGCCTAACGGCAGAGACCGTGGAGAGCCGGATGCGGGGCCAACCCGCACGTCCGGTTCGGTGAGCGGCCTGGAGAAACGGACCGGGACAACCCCGAAACCGCGCTCCAGGCCGACTCTACTGCGATCTGTCCGG
>NZ_QGSW01000122.1:0-2268 GCF_003176715.1 Micromonospora sp. S4605 | reverse complement strand
TGAGGGGTGGGTCCAGCGGCGGAGTTCGCGGCGGGCCAGGGAGGCCTTGTGGACCTCGTCGGGGCCGTCGGCGAGGCGCAGCGTGCGCGCCTGGGCCCAGAGCGCGGCCAGCGGGGTGTCCTGGCTGACGCCGGCGCCGCCGTGCGCCTGGATCGCCTTGTCGATCACCCACTCGGCCATCGCCGGCGTGGCGATCTTGATGGCCTGGATCTCGGTGTGCGCGCCCTTGTTGCCGACCGTGTCCATCAGCCAGGCGGTCTTGAGCACCAGCAGCCGGGCCTGCTCGATGCGCACCCGGGACTCGGCGATCCACTCCCGCACCACGCCCTGCTCCGCGAGGGGCCGGCCGAATGCGACCCGCTCGCCGGCCCGCCGGCAGAGCAGTTCCAGGGCCCGTTCGGCCATCCCGATCAGCCGCATGCAGTGGTGGATGCGGCCGGGGCCGAGCCGGGCCTGGGCGATGGCGAACCCGGCGCCCTCGGCGCCGATCAGGTTCTCCGCCGGCACCCGTACGTCGACGAAGTCGATCTCGGCGTGCCCGCCGTGCGGGGCGTCGCTGTAGCCGAACACGGTCATGCCCCGGCGGACCGTGACCCCCGGGGTGTCCCGGGGGACCAGCACCATGCTCTGCTGCCGGTGACGGTCGGCGCCCGGGTCGGTCTTGCCCATCACGATGAAGATCTCGCAGCGCGGGTCCATCGCCCCCGACGACCACCACTTGCGGCCGTTGATCACGTAGTGGTCGCCGTCGCGGGTGATCCGGGTGGCGATGTTGGTGGCGTCGGAGGAGGCCACCTCCGGCTCGGTCATGCAGAACGCCGACCTGATCTCGCCCTCGAGCAGCGGCTCCAGCCAGCGCTTGCGCTGCGCGTCGGAGCCGAACTCGGCGAGCAGCTCCATGTTGCCGGTGTCCGGGGCGGCGCAGTTGACCGCCTCCGGGGCCAGGTGCGGGCTGCGCCCGGTCAGCTCGGCCAGCGGGGCGTACTGGAGGTTGGTCAGCCCGGCGCCGTAGCGCGGATCGGGCAGGAAGAGGTTCCACAGGCCGCGCTTGCGCGCCTCGGCCTTCAGCTCGGCCATCACCGGCGGCCGGGCCCACGGGTCGCCGGCGGCGGCGACCTGCTCGGCGTGCACCGGCTCGGCCGGGTAGACGTGCTCGGTCAGGAACGCGGTCAGCTCACCGCGCAGCTGCTCGGTGCGGGCGTCGTACGCGAAGTCCATCAGCGCTCCCTGGCGGCGGTCAGCCCGTGCGCGACCAGCGGTGCCACCATCTCGCCGATCCGGTCGAAGCCCTCGCCGAGGGTCTGCCCCAGCGTGTGCCGGTAGTGGATGCCCTCGCAGATCACCGCGAGCTTGAAGCAGCCGAGCGCGACGTGCCAGTGCAGCGGGCCGACGTCGACGTCGCTCCGGCCGGCGTACCGCTCGATCAGCTCATCGCCGGTGGGGAAGCCGGCGCGCGGGCCGAGCCCGTCGGCGACCGGGTTGCCGGCCGCGGTCTCGCTGCCGCCGAGCACGTCCCAGTAGGTCAGCAGCAGCCCGAGGTCGGCCAGCGGGTCGCCGAGGGTGGCCATCTCCCAGTCGAGCACCGCCCGGACGGCCACCGGGTCGACGGTGGCGAGGAGGTTGTCCAGCCGGTAGTCGCCGTGCACGATCCGGCCCGCGTTGGCGCCCTCGGGCGCGGTGGCGGCGAGCAGGTCGCGCAGCTCCTCGATGCCCGGCAGCGGCCGGCTGCGGGAGCGTTCCAGCTGCCCGGCCCAGCGGCGGACCTGCCGGGCGAGGTAGCCCTCCGGCCGGCCGAAGTCGGCCAGCCCGACCGAGGCCGGCTCCACGGCGTGCAGCGCGGCGAGGGTGTCCATCATCGCCATCGCCAGCTCCCGCCGCTGCTCCGGGCTGAGCGGGTCGGTCTGGGCGCGGGTGCGGAACACCTCGCCAGGCACCCGTTCCATCAGGTAGAACGGCGCGCCGATCACGTCCGGATCCGGGCAGTGCAGCAGCGCCGCGGGCACCGGCACGTCGGTGCGGGCGAGCGCCGAGATCACCCGGAACTCGCGGGCCATGTCGTGCGCGGTGGCCAGCACATGCCCGAGCGGCGGGCGGCGCAGCACGACCTCGTGCTCGCCGGCGCGCAGCAGGTAGGTCAGGTTGGACTTGCCGCCGGCGATCAGCCGGGCCCGCAGCGGGCCGGTGGCCAGGTCGGGCCGGTGCTCGGCGAGGTAGCCGGCGAGCCGGTCGAGGTCGAGGCCGGCGGGGGACGCCGAGGGGGTGGAGCTC
>NZ_QGSW01000314.1:0-2312 GCF_003176715.1 Micromonospora sp. S4605 | reverse complement strand
GGCCGGGCGGGCGCCCACCGCCCCGGTGGCCGCCCGCCCGGCCGGCCCCGGCGACCTGGCCTACGTCATCTACACCTCCGGCTCCACCGGCCAGCCCAAGGGCGTGCTGGTGGAGCACCGGCAGGTGGTCCGGCTGCTCACCGCCGCCGAGGCGCACTTCGACTTCGGCCCGGACGACGTGTGGGCGCTGCTGCACTCGTACGCGTTCGACTTCTCCGTCTGGGAGCTGTGGGGGGCGCTGGCCTACGGCGGCCGGCTGGTCGTGGTGCCGCCGGAGGTGATCCGGGACACCGAACGGCTGCTGGACGTGCTGGCCGAGCAGCGGGTGACCGTGCTCAACCAGACCCCGGCAGCGTTCCGGGGGCTGCGGGCCACCCTCACCGAGACCGACCGGTCCTTCGCCGACCTGTCGGTACGCACCATCGTCTTCGGCGGTGACGCCCTCTACGTCCGCGAGCTGCGGCACTGGCTCAGCCGCTACGGCGAGGACACCCCGGCGCTGGTCAACATGTACGGCATCACCGAGACCACTGTGCACGTCACCGCGCAGCGGCTGCGCCGCGCGGACGTGCGCCGCCCGGTCGCCTCGCCGATCGGCCGGCCCCTGGCCGACCTGCGCGCCTACGTGCTGGACCGGCACCTCAACCCGGTGCCGGTCGGGGTGCCCGGTGAGCTGTTCGTCGCCGGTGAGGGGCTGGCCCGCGGCTACCTGAACCGGGCCGCGCTGACCGCGCAACGGTTCCTGCCCGAGCCGTTCAGCGGCGAGCCGGGGGCCAGGATGTACCGCACCGGCGACCGGGTGCGCTGGTGCCCGGACGGCACCCTGGAGTACCTGGGCCGGGTCGACCGGCAGGTGAAGGTCCGTGGCTACCGCATCGAGCTGGGCGAGATCGAGGCCACCCTGCAACGCCACCCCGACCTGCGCGGCTGTGCGGTGCTCGCGCAGCCCGACGGCACCGGCGACCGGCGGCTGGTCGCGTACGTGGTGCCGGCCGACGCCGCCCGCCGGCCGACCGCCGGGCAGCTGCGCGAGCACCTGGCCCGCAGCCTCGCCGACTACCTGGTGCCGGCGGCGTTCGTGGTGCTCGACGCGCTGCCGCTGACCCCGAACGGCAAGCTGGACCACCGCGCGCTGCCCGACCCCGACCTGGCCGGGCAGGCCGAGCAGGAGTTCGCCGCTCCGGGCACCCCGACCGAGCGGCTGATCGCCGAGGTCTGGACCGACCTGCTGCCGGTCGACCGGGTCAGCATCGACGACGACTTCTTCCTCGTCGGCGGGCATTCGCTGCTGGCCGCGCAGGCGGTCACCCGGATCCGCCGCGGCCTGGAGGCCGCCGGCGCCACCGGCACCATCTCGCTGATGGACCTGTTCCGCTGCCGCACCGTGCGGGACCTGGCCCGGCTGCTCGACGAACCGGCCACCGGGGACCGGCCGGCCCGGTTGCTGCACGAGCTGACCCGGCCGGTCCCGGACGCCGCGCACGTCCGGTCGCTGGTCTGCGTCCCCTACGGCGGTGGCAGCGCGGCGGTGTACCAGGCGCTGGCCGACGCGATGCCGCCCGGGCACCGGCTGTACTCGGCGGCCATCCACGGTCAGGAGGCCGGCGGCGAGCAGGACACCCTGCCCTTCGGCGAGCTGGTCGACCGGGCGGTCACCGAGATCCTGCGCGACGTCGGCGGGCCGCTGGTGCTCTACGGCCACTGCGGCATCGGCAGCGCGCTGGTGGTCGAGGTGGCCCGCCGCCTGCAGGCCGCCGGCCGGCCGGTCGAGGCGGTGTACGTGGGCGGCATCTTCCCGTTCGCCCGCCCCCGGGGCCTGCTGAGCCGGCTGTCCCGGCTGGCCGAGCTGGAACGCTTCCGCAGCAACCGCACCTTCATCAACCGGCTGGTCGGCCGCGGGGTGGACATCGAGGAGCTGGGCCTGGACGAGGCCGACCGGGTGATCCGCAACATGCGGCACGACACCCGCAGCGCCGAGGACTACTACAGCGGCCTGCTGGACAGCCGGATCGACCGGATCGACGCGCCGGTCATCTCGGTGGTCGGCGAGCAGGACCCGGCCACCGACTACTACGCCGAACGGTTCCGGGAGTGGGACTTCCTCTCCGACACCTGCGCGCTGGTCGTCCTCGACGAGGGCGGGCACTACTTCAACCGCTACCGGGCCACCGAGCTGGCCGAGATCGTCACCCGTACCCACCTGGTGCTGGACGCCGACGACGGCGCGCAGCTGACCCGGCCGGCCCGCGGCGCGGACAGCGACTGGTGGCTGCACGGCGTGCACCGCCGCGGCGCGGCCGGACCGGGTGGGC
>NZ_QGSW01000468.1:0-2399 GCF_003176715.1 Micromonospora sp. S4605 | reverse complement strand
ATGCTCGGCCTCACCCGCCTGCGCCTGCAAGACGCAACCCACCGTGACGAACAAGGCGCCCACCACGACACCTGACCTCTGCAAGATCAGCCGTACTCACCTCTGCACTCCAACGAGTACCCCGACAGCTGCAGGGCCGTCCCGGCGGCGAGGTCCCACAGCCGCACAGTTTGGCTGCCCGCAGTGACCGCTACCACCCGCCGGTCCGGCAACACCGCCGTTGCCACTGCGTCCACGCCGTATCGGTGGGCGGTCAACGGCACCCCAACAGCGGTGGCAGCGGCCACATCCCACACTCGCACTTTCCCGTCGCCGCTACCGACAACCGCCACCACCCGACCATCGGGTAGCACTGCGGTCGCCACCGCCTTTACCACGTACTTGTTTCCTGGCCACAGGACCCCGAGGTGCTCCCCGGCGGCGACATCCCACAGCCGGATCCGTCCGTCGTAGCCCGCAGTGACGGCCACCACTCGCCGATCCGGAAGCATCGCCGTTGCCACCGCCCGCACACCCTTCCCCCGGCGGGTCCATGCCGCGCCTACGGGCCTTTGAGCGGCGAGATCCCACACCCGCGCTGGCCCGTCCGCACTGCCGATAATGGCCACCAGGCGCCCATCGGGCATCACCGCCGTTGCCACCGCCCGCACGCCGTGGCCGATCAGCAGCTCACCCAGCGGGGTCCCAGCGGCCGCATCCCAGACCCGCACCCGCCCGTCCAAGCCTCCACCGGTGATTACCACCCTCCGCCCGTCAGGCATCACGGCCGAAGCTATTGCAGTAACAGCGCCGACGTGCCCGGTCAACGGGGCACGTCGCGACAGGACGGCAGGGACATCCCACATCGCGGTCCCGGTTGCGGCATCCCAAGCCCGCACTGTCCCGTCGCCGCTACCGCTAACCGCAACTGCTCGCCCGTCGGGCAGGATCGCCGAAGCCACGGACCATACGCCGCCCTCTTCGGTGGGCAGCCCCAGGCCCCCACCCATCCCCGGAGTGATATCCCACACCCGCAACCCCGCGCCGAGGGTGACCGCGACCAGCCGCCCATCAGGCAGCACCGCCGGAGCCACCGCTCGCACTGGATAGTTATGGGCAGTACGTGGCCTATCCAGCGTCGTCCCCGTAACGAGATCCCATACCAGAACCGTTCCATCACCGCCGCCGGTAACCGCCACCACCCGCCCATCGGGCAGCACTGCGGAAGCCACAGTGTCCACCGAGCCCTCTCTTTGGCCCGGATGGAGCCGTCGACCCGTCCCGGCGGCCAGGTCCCAAACCTGCACCGACCCATTGCTGAAGCGCTCGACGACTATCGCCACCACCCGATCATCAGGCAGCACTGCCGTAGCCACCGCCTCCACGCCACCGGAGTGGCGGGTTAACGGGTCACCCACTGCGATTCCGGCGGCCAGGTCCCACACCAGCACGGCTTCATCACGGCCGCCGGTAACCGCCACGACCCGCCCGTCGGGCAGCACCGCCGAAGCCACCGCCTTGACGCCGCCCTCATGGGCAGTCAGCGGCAAACCGGCCGCTGTCCCAGCGCTCAGGTCCCATACCCGCACCGTCCCGTCCTCGAATCCGCCGCCCGAGATGGCAACCATCCGCCCATTGGGCAGCACCGCCGTAGCCACCGCCTCCACCGGACCGCGGTGACCCGTCAACGGGGAACCCATCGCCGTGCCAGCAACAAGGTCCCAAACCCGCACCGTCCCGTCCTGCCCGCCGGTGACGGCAACCACTCGCCCATCGGGCAGCACCGCCGTAGCCACCGCCTTCACGGCACCGCGGTGACCGATCAACGAGACATCCAGCGCCGTGCCAGCAACAAGGTCCCAAACCCGCACCGTCCCGAGGTCACCGGTGACCGCAACCACCCGTCCATCGGGCAGCACCGCCGTCGCCACGGCCACTCCCCCGGCCCGCGGGAGTATCTCCTGGACGCTCGTTCGAGGGCGCGCCCAACGAACGTGCCAGGGACTGCCGATGGGTGCGTGGAGCGGCTGCTGGTTAAGGGCAGCATGGAGGCTGATCGCTGCGGCATTGCGTTCGGGACGTTGCCAGCTCCATAAATGGCTGACCTGGCGGATCACCGGCAGCAGCGGCAGCGGCCGTGCCGGATGCCGACCGGAGCGTCGGCTGGCGGCGGAGCGCAGCCGCATCGGATCGATGTACGGCAGGAAAGCCTCGGGAAGGGCGCGTTGATCGAGGGCGTCACCGGCGACCGCGTGCTCGGCTAGGTGGCGACGGATGTAGGCCGGGGGCGTTTGGTCGCAGTCAATGGTCGCGGGGACGTCGGCGAAGCGGGAAAGTTCCCGCGCGATACGGGCCTCGACGGCACGGACCTCTGCCTCGACCGGCGAGGGCTCGCTGGGGTCCGGCGGGGGCGTGGGGGT
>NZ_QGSW01000464.1:0-2408 GCF_003176715.1 Micromonospora sp. S4605 | reverse complement strand
GACCCAGGCACCGGTCACCGCAGACCCCGGCCCGGAACCGGTCGGGAAAACGGGATGCGCCGAGCCGGCAGGCGCGGAGATGATCGTCGGCGTGCAGCCCGTCGGAGCCCCGGCAACCGCCGCCGTGTCCCTCACCCCGGCGCAGCGCGCCGCGCTCGACCACGTCCGGCGGACCGCGCTGCGGGACCGCCCCGCCGCCCTGGCCGTCATCGCCCGGGCGCTGGCCGGATCGGGCGTCACCCACCAGCCGGAGGAGCTGATCACCGCGATCGGCCGGCACGGGCGGCTCACCCTCAACTTCCACCCCGACCGGCTGATCGCCGACGGCCGTACGGTCGCCGGGGCGCTGGCCGAGGAGGGGATCTACCGCAGCCAGTTCGAGACCCGGATCTCCAACGGCGGGCTGACCGCGTACCCGGGCGGCGACCGGGACCGGTGGGAGGAGTCGCTGTTCGGCGGCGCCTACCAGGCGCCCGGCGTACCCCTCGCCGACCGGCCCAAGTACGGCGGGCTGAACCTGCTCGACCACCCGGACGGCGCCTGCCCCCGCTTCGGCTCGTGTCACCTGCGGTTGCGCCCGGAGGTGCTGGCCCGGGCCACCTTCTGCTTCGGCGACAGCCACCTCGGCCCCCGGGACCTGGGCACCGTCGACGTGTTCGAGCCGGTGCTGGCCGCCCTGATCGCGGCGACCGAGGCCACCGGGACCAGCCTCGGCCGGCCGGGGATGGACACCGTGGCCCTGGTGCGGGCGCTGCTGCGCCGCCGGGAGGACGCGGCCTGGTCGCCCGGCGCGGCCGGCCGGGCCCTGGACGACTACATCGAGGCGCAGGTCCACGGGGACCTCGACCTCGGCCGGGACGTGGAGGCGGTGGTCGTCGACCCGTCGTTCCGGGGCACCGAGGCGGGCGCGACGCTCGCCGGGATCGCCCGGCGGCACGGCTTCGCCCTCTGCTGGCACCGGGGCTTCGCCCTGCCGGTGGACGAGATCGACCCGGAGTTCCGTGGGCCGGCCATCCCGCCGCTGGCGGCCCGGGTGCACGCCGAGTTCGCCCGGCCGGGCGAACCGGTCGACGCCGCGCTGATCGGCCGGGCGGCGGTCTCCGTGGTGACCGATCCGGCGCGCTGGGCGGACCGCGGGCCCACCGAGGTGACCCTGCAGCACCTCAAGCAGCTCTGGCACGTCCTGGTCCGGTTCGGGGCCCCGTACGCCGACTGAGTCGATCGCGGCGTCTGTGCCGGTTCGGCCCCCGCCGGGCTGCGCATACACCCAGGGGCGTCCGTGCCGGTTCTGCCCTGTCCGGCCGGTGATCGCCGCAACGATCCAGGTCCGGTCGATACCGGTGTGGTCGCTGGTGGGCGCGTCTCTCCCCGCTGTCCGGTGACCTGGACCGCAGCCGGCGCCGCTCGGCCGCATATCCGGAATGACCGACACGTGAAGCTGGTTGTGTCCCCCGTACGGCCGGAGCCCAAACCTCTTCTCCGGCACCGGAGATCCCCCGAGAGGTGCTCAACCGGAGCGCTTCACGATCGAAAGGGCAACCATCGTGAAGGTCGACTTCACTCGATGGCTCCCCGCCATCGCGAAGGACTCGTATCGCAAGATCGCGAACGACTCGTACCGCAAGACCGCCCTCAGCGTGGCCGGCGTGGCCGCCCTGGGTGGCCTGGCCCTCGCGCCGACGGCCGCGGCGGCACCGATCACCACCGGCCCGCACGAGGGTGCCGTGGCGGCGATCGAGAAGGCCACCGGCGGCCGGGCCAAGACCGACCGGACCGACGAGTCGGCACTGACCACCGGCGGCACCACTGTCAAGCCGGCCGCCGAGAAGCCCACCCGCGAGGAGCTGATCCCGCACGGCGTGCAGGGTGCCCAGTCGCGTATCCCGCTGGACGACGCCCAGCTCGCCAACGCCCGGGCCATCATCGACGTGGCCAAGAAGACCGGCGTGGGGGAGCGCGGCGCGGTGATCGGCATCGCGACGTCGCTGCAGGAGTCGAAGCTGTACAACCTCGGCCACCTGGGCGCGTACAACGACCACGACTCGCAGGGCCTGTTCCAGCAGCGGCCGTCGTCGGGTTGGGGTTCGCCGGAGCAGATCACCGACCCGGAGTACGCCTCGACGGCGTTCTTCACCGCGCTCAAAAACGTCGGCGGCTGGCAGGACCTGCCGCTGACCGCTGCGGCGCAGACGGTGCAGGTGTCGGCCTACCCGTTCGCGTACGCGCAGTGGGAGGAGCAGGCGGCGGACATCGTCGCGCAGCTCTGGTGACAACCGCATGACGAACCGGCCGGTCCCGCACGGGGGCCGGCCGGTTCGCGTCTGCCCGGGGGCCTTGCGGTCGGGCTTGATTCCTGCGTCGGGGTCGGTTGCGGTGGGTGGGTGGGTGGTTGCGGTTGGGGTGTGGCC
>NZ_QGSW01000462.1:0-2427 GCF_003176715.1 Micromonospora sp. S4605 | reverse complement strand
GGTCTCGTGGGCTCGGAGATGTGTATAAGAGCCAGGCCCCGGCGGCCCCGGCCCCGGCGGCCCCGATCTCTCCGGCCACGGGCCCGGCGGCAGGGTCGGTGCCCGACCAGGCCGGTCCGGCGGCGACGGAGACCGGGCCGGCGGAGCAGACCGAACGGATCTCCGACGCGCTGCTCAGCGAGCGCACCGGGCGCGCCTGGGCGCAGTGGTTCGCCCTGCTCGACGAGTGGGGCGGCACCGGGCGTACGCACACCGAGATCGCCCGTTGGCTGGTCACCACCCACGAGGTGCCCGGCTGGTGGGCGCAGACGGTCACCGTCGGCTACGAGCAGGCGCGCGGATTGCGGGCCCCCGGGCAGCGGCGCGGCGGCGGTTTCTCGGCCAACGGCTCCCGTACCGTCGCGGTGCCGGTGCGGCGGCTCTTCGACGCGTTCGCCGACGACGCGCTGCGCCGGCGGTGGCTGCCCGAGGACGTCCGGGTCCGTACGGCCACCACGCCGAAGTCGTTCCGCGCGGACTGGGCCGACGGGTCGACCCGGATCGTGGTCGGCTTCGCGGCCGCCGGCGAGTCGAAGTCCCGGGTGGCGGTGCAGCACGAGAAGCTCGCCGACGCCGAGCAGGCGGCGCGGCTGAAGGCGTACTGGCGGGAGCGGCTGGCCGCGCTCAAGCAGCTCCTCGAGTCGGACGGAGACCAGCGATGACCACGACCTTCATCAACCTGCCGGTGCGCGACCTGACCACCTCCACCGAGTTCTTCCGGATCCTCGGGTTCCACGCCGGCGACCTGTCGCCGGACGGCACCAGCATCCAGCTCACCCTCACCGACACGACCCACCTGATGCTGCACACCGCCAGCTCGTTCGCCGGCTACACCGGCGTCGACGTGCCGGACACGGCGACCACCCGGGAGGTGATCGTCGGGCTCGGCCTGGACAGCCGGGAACAGGTCGACGACCTGATCGGCCGGGCCGTGGCGGCCGGGGCCGAGAGCCTCGGCGAACCGCGGGAGCAGGGCGGCCTCTACATGGGCGGCTTCCGCGACCTCGACGGCCACCAGTGGTCGTTTTTGCACGTCGGCGGCTGACCGCCGGGTCCGGTGGCGGTCGGTCGGCCGCCACCGGACCGGCAGCCACCCGGTAGCCCCGGCCGGCGCCGCACCGCCCAGCGGTCGCGCCACCGCCTGCGCCCGCGCCGCCCCGTCCGAGCCGCAGGCCCGGGGCGGCACGGGCGGCTGGCGCTCGACCAGAATGGCGCCATGGCGCAGGAGATGACCGACGAACAGTGGCGGGCGTTCGCCAGCCACGGCACCCGGACCGGCAAGCTCGCCACCGTACGGGCCGACGGCTCGCCGCACGTGGCGCCGGTCTGGTTCGTGCTCGACGGCGACGACCTGGTCTTCAACACCGGGCGGAGCAGCGTGAAGGGGCGCAACCTGCGGCGCGACCCGCGGGCGGCGCTGACCGTCGACGATGAGCACCCGCCGTACGCGTTCGTCGCGGTGCGCGGCCGGGTCACCGTCAGCGAGGACCTCGACGAGATGCTGACGTGGGCGACCCGGATCGCCGCCCGCTACGTCGGCGACGACCAGGCCGAGCGGTACGGCCGGCGCAACGCGGTGTCGGGCGAGTTGCTGGTGCGGCTGCGGGTGGAGCGGGTGGTGGCCTTCACCGGCATCGCCGACTGACCCGGCGAAGGCCACCGACGGCTATCGACCGGCTGCCGCCCGCTGCCCGCCGCGACCGGGCGCGGGCACCCCTCGCCGCCGCCCGCCGAGCGCCAGCAGCACGGCGACCAGCGGGTACACCGCCGCGGCCACCGCGAAGGCCACCCCGTTGCCGGCCGCCGTGGCGACCAGCCCGTACCCGGCGTAGACCACGATGATGGTCAGGTCGGTGGCCATCCCGGCCAGCGAGGTGACGGTGGCCCGCCCGGGCCCGGTGATCCGGGCCTGCAACCGCGCCTCGGCCAGCACGCTGGCCAACTGCAAGCCGCAGAAGGCCAGGCCGACCAGGACGAAGCCGACCGGCCGGCCGAGCAGCGCCCCGGCGGCCAGGGCCAGACCGGCGAACCCCAGCAGGGCCGCCTGCCCGCGCCGGCCGAGCCGCTCACCGGCAGGGGCGAGCAGCCCGCCGATACTCACCCCGACCCAGGTCAGCAGGAGCAGCAGCGGCACGGTCTCGGCGGCGACGCCGGTGTCCCGGGCCAGCAGCGGGGTGTACTCGTCCAGCGCGCCCCACACCGCGGTGACCGCCGCGACCAGCAGCACCGCCGAGCGGACCGCCGGGTCGGCGCGCACCTCGGCCAGCCCGGCGCGCAGGCTGGCCCACCACCCCAGGTCGTCCTCCCCCGGCTCCGGCTCCGGCTCACCTGCCGCGCCGGTAGCGGCGGCCGGCGGGTCGGTAGCGGCGGGGTTGGTCCGGGCGGCGC
>NZ_QGSW01000117.1:0-2442 GCF_003176715.1 Micromonospora sp. S4605 | reverse complement strand
CCCCCTCGCCGACCTCTGCGACGACGTCCTCGCCGTCCCCTCACCCGACAGCCAGGTCGTCCAGGAACTCCACCTCGTCTCCACCCACCTGCTCTGCGAGTACGTCGAGCAGGCACTGCCGGCGGTGCTCGCCGCGCCGGCGAACCGGCGCCGGGCGCCCACCGGGCACACCCGCTCCGGGCGGCCGGTGCGGACCGGGGTCGAGGTGGTGCTCGACGGCGGACAGGTCGAGGCGTGAGGGGGGCAAGCGTGGCGGGACCCGTGGTGGTGGTCGGTGACACCCTGCTCGACCGCGACGTCGAGGGGGTGGTGAACCGGCTCTGTCCGGACTCTCCGGTGCCGGTGCTGGACGAGACCGGGTACGTCGACCGACCCGGCGGCGCCGGCCTGGCCGCGGTCTTCGCCGCCGCCCAGGGCGCGGAGGTGGTGCTGGTCACCGCGCTGGCCGACGACGCCGGGGGCGCCCGGCTGAGTTCGCTGCTCACCGCCGCCGGCGTGCAGGTGTACCCGCTGCGGCTGGCCGGCGCCACGCCCGAGAAGATCCGGCTGCGGGCCCGCGGCCGGGTGCTGCTGCGCCACGACCGGGGCGGTCGGCCCGGCGAGCCGGGCGAGCCGTCCGAGGAGGTGCTGCGGGTGCTGGCCACCGCCTCCGCCGTGCTGGTCAGCGACTACGGCCGGGGGGTGGCCCGGCAGCCGGCACTGCGCGCGGCGCTGGCCGCCACCCGCGCGCCGGTGGTGTGGGACCCACACCCGCGGGGCCCGGCCGCGGTGCCCGGGGTGCACCTGGCCACGCCGAACGAGGCGGAGGTGCGGGAACTGGTGCCGATCCCGCCGGGGGCGTCCCGGCTGGCCACCGCGTCCCGGGGCGCGCAGGGGCTGCGGCGGCGCTGGCGGGCCGGCGCGGTGGCGGTGACGCTGGGCGGGGACGGCGCGCTGCTCTGCCACGCCGGGTCGACGCCGCTGGTGGTGCCGTCGCCGGCCGCCGCCGAGGGGGACACCTGCGGGGCTGGGGATCGGTTCGCGGCCACCGCGAGCCTGGCGCTGGCCCGGGGGGCGCTGGTCTCCGAGGCGGTGCAGGAGGCGGTCGGCGAGGCGTCGGCGTACGTTGCGAACGGGGGAGTGGCGACCGCGCTGCCCCCGCCGGCCGGTCCGGCGCCGGTGTCGGTGATCAGCACGGGGGACGGGGTCGGGGTGGCCTCGGCCGCCACCGTGGTGGCCCGGGTCCGCGCGGCGGGCGGCACCGTGGTGGCCACCGGCGGTTGCTTCGACCTGCTGCACGCCGGTCACGTGGCGACGTTGCAGGCCGCCCGGCAGCTCGGCGACTGCCTGGTGGTCTGCCTCAACTCCGACACCAGCGTGCGCGGTCTGAAGGGACCGGACCGGCCGGTCATCCCGCAGGGCGACCGCGCCCGACTGCTGGCGGCGCTGAGCTGCGTCGACGCGGTGATGATCTTCGACGAGGCGACCCCGCACGCGGCGCTGTCCTGGCTGCGCCCGGACATCTGGGTCAAGGGCGGGGACTACGCCACCGGCGCCGGGGACACCTCGGCGCTGCCGGAGGCGGAGATCCTGCGTCGCTGGGGTGGGCACACCGTGGTGGTGCCCTACCTGGACGGCCGCTCCACCACCGCGATGATCGCCGCCGCCCGGTCCACCGGCGGCCGGTCCGGCGACGCCTGCTGCGCCGCCTCGGCCGGGCATCCGGCCGCCGAGCACGGGGCGGGGGCCGCTGTGGCGTCGGGAGCGGCCGGTGCGCCACCCTCCGGCCCGGACCGGCGGCTCACCGACACGGTGCCGCCGGCCGGGACCTCCGCCCGCCGGCCGACCTCGTCGGACGGGACCCGGTGAGCGGCGTGCCGCCCGGCGCCGGGCCGACCGTCCTGATCACGGGCGGGTCGAGCGGGCTGGGCGCGGCGGTGGTCACCGCGGTGGCGCGGGCCGGCGGCCGGCCGTTGGTGCTGGACCGGCGATCGCCGGCGGACGGGGTGCCGTGGGTGGAGTGCGACCTGGCCGACACCCGGGCCGCCGAGGCCGCCACCCGGCAGTTGGCCGAACGCTCCGGTGGCCTGGACGCGGTGGTCACCGCCGCCGGCATCGACGTTCCCGGCAAGCTCGCCGACGTCCCGGGCGAGACGTGGGAACGGATCGTCACCGTCGACCTGCTCGCCACCGCGGCGGTGGTCCGCGCCGCGCTGCCGTTCCTGGAGGCCTCCCGCGGCACCATCGTCACCGTCGCCTCCACCCTCGGCGTCAAGGCCGTCAGCGACGCCACCGCCTACTGCGCCGCCAAGTTCGGCGTCGTCGGCTTCACCCGCGCCCTCGCCGCCGAACTCGCCGGCACCATCGGCGTCACCCTGCTCATCCCCGGCGGCATGCGCACCGCCTTCTTCGACGACCGCGACCCCACCTACCAACCCGGCCCCGACGCCCACCTCAACGACC